>NZ_JBTOQI010000004.1:0-207312 GCF_055283875.1 Pseudomonas sp. HP_14
CATCGTCAAGATTAAATTCCAGAACCCCTGATCGCTTACGCGTTCAGGGGTTTTGTTTATGCGCGAAGAAAAAAGAATTAGCGGTGGGAGCGCGCTTGCCCGCGATGGACGGTCACGCTTTTAGCCTGACACACCGCCTCGCAGCCTTCGGCAGCTCCTACCGTCCAGCGTGGACTCCGTTATCCCCATATGTCGCTTCTGCTATCGCTGAATTAACGATCAGTCGTTTCTATGCATCTTCGCCTTGCGTGGCTATGATGCGAGCCTTATTGCATGGCGATCTCTAAATGCTGACGTTGTTGAAGCTCCTTGAGGATGGAAAATTCCATTCGGGGCAGGCTCTGGGTGAGGCTCTCGGAGTTAGTCGTACCTCTGTGTGGAAGCAGCTGCAGTTGTTGGAGTCTGAGCTGCATATTGGCGTCCATAAAGTCAGGGGGCGTGGATATAAACTCGAGAGTCCTCTATCTCTTCTGCAGGCTGGCGAAATATCTGCGGCAGCAGGGGAGGCTAGCGGCTGGCCGGTTGTTGTCTACGACTCTATAGGGTCAACCAATGCGGCTGCTGTAAAGCTGATCGGCGACAACTCTCCTACGCCTTTTGTGGTAACTGCAGAGCGTCAGACTGCTGGGCGTGGTCGCAGGGGGAGAAAGTGGGTCAGTCCCTTTGGTGAAAACATCTATTACAGCCTGGCCCTTCGTATTGATGGTGGGATGCGTCAGCTTGAAGGTATGAGTCTTTTGATTGGGCTCGCCGTCCTGAAGACTTTGCGAGAAATGGGTGTGCAGAGTGCTGGATTGAAGTGGCCAAATGACGTCCTTGTGGGGCAGCGCAAAATCGCCGGAATACTCCTGGAGCTGGTTGGTGATCCCGCTGATGTCTGTCACGTGGTCATTGGGGTTGGAATAAACGTGAATATGCGCGCGACAGAGGAAGTCGATCAGTTATGGACCTCGCTGAGATTGGAAACTGGTGCTCTGTCCAGTCGTAATGTATTGGCTGGCAAATTAACCAGTAATATCCAAGAGTATTTATCTGCTCATCAAGCCTCCGGTTTTGCTGCGTTCAGGTCTGAGTGGGAGCGTAATCACCTATGGCAGGGATGTGCTGTCAGTTTACTTGCTGGTGTTCAGATGATTGAGGGCACTGTGTTGGGTATTGATTCGCAAGGAGCGCTGCGATTGCAGGTTGGAGATGAAGAGAAGGTGTTTAGCGGTGGAGAGCTCAGCTTGAGGTTGCGTGATGATACTTGAGCTGGATTGTGGGAATAGCTTCATAAAATGGCGTGTTATTCGCCAGGGGTTGCCAGGGCTTGTATTGGGGGGCGTCGTTGACTCCGATGAGAAGCTTATTGAGGTTCTTGCGGCTACCTCTGGTTTAAGTCTCCGTCATAGCCGGATGGTTAGCGTGCGTAGTGCCGAGGAGACCCAGAAGCTGGTTGCGCTGATCGCTGAAGAGTTCGGCGTTGAAACTCAGTGTGCGAGCTCGGCCAGAATATTGGCTGGCGTAGCGAATGGTTACGAGGCTTATGAGCGCCTGGGGCTTGATCGTTGGCTGGCTTTGGTGGGGGCCTATGCAACTGTTGGTAAGGCGTGTCTGGTGCTTGATTTGGGTACCGCGATTACCTCGGATTTTGTTAGCGCAAAGGGGGAGCACCTGGGTGGCTACATATGCCCAGGAATGCCGTTGATGCGCGGCCAGCTGCGCACTCATACCCGACGTATTCGATACGATGATGCGGCTGCTGAGGAGGCGCAATCCAGCTTCGCTCCGGGGCGGTCGACCGCTGAGGCTGTTGAGCGTGGATGCACGCTGATGCTAAGGGGGTTTGCAGCTTCTCAGTTAACGCTTGCGCAGCAGTATCTCGGGGATGATTTCATCGTGTTTGTGACGGGTGGAGATGCTGAGTTGATCAGGGATGTCACGCCGGGTGCGAGGCACATGCCTGATCTGGTATTCGTCGGTCTCGCGTTAGCCTGTCCTTTGGCTTGAGGTTTTTATGCGGTGGTTATTTCTTTTGCTGCTTATGCTCAATGGTCTCTATTACGTGTGGCATCAGCAAGAGGCTCCGTTAAGGGCAAAAGAAGTTTTGCCGCTGTCTCTTTATCGGGCTGAGCAGCAAAACATACATCTCCTCAGTGAGACCGAGGGTAGTGCGGAGTCGTTGGATGAGCGCGAAGCTCCGGGCAGATGTCTCTACCTGGGCGGTTTTGCGCGACAGGAGGAGGCGCGCACGGTTGAGCAGCGTCTAATGAGTCTTGATGTGCAGACTCAATTCCGTGAGATCCATCTTGATGGTGCCAGTGCGTACTGGATTAAAATAGAACCTGCCAGCCGTCGTCTTGTCGGAGATGCTCTTTTGAGAGGGTTGGCTCAGGATTTCCCCGATCTGAAAAATAAAATAATGTTGTGCGAAGGCATTGCAACCGCGCAGTAGTTTGCATAGAATGGCGCCCGCTTCGCAGTGCTTGATAATTTTTAAAAGGCTCTGCAGCTGCGGTCAACGTTTGTAACCTCAGGTTTTTACTGAGAAAAAGGTTGACAGAAGGGTGGCATGAGTTGAGAATGCTGCCTCGTTCAGGAGGGGTTCCCGAGCGGCCAAAGGGATCAGACTGTAAATCTGACGTCTACGACTTCGAAGGTTCGAATCCTTCTCCCTCCACCATATTTAAGGCTGTGCAGCAAGTTAGGCGGGTATAGTTTAGTGGTAGAACCTCAGCCTTCCAAGCTGATGATGCGGGTTCGATTCCCGCTACCCGCTCCAGGTTTGCTGTATGTCCGAAGAGTTTGCTCTTGTAGCTCAGTTGGTAGAGCACACCCTTGGTAAGGGTGAGGTCAGCGGTTCAAATCCGCTCAAGAGCTCCATTATAAAGGCAGATATGAAAATATCTGCCTTTGCTTTACTAGTCATTTCGGTGTCGTTTGGAGTGGCTTGCTTCTAGTCTTTTTGCCTTAGCGTTTCCTTATCTTGGGTCTCGTAGGTTGGTTGGGTTGGAAGGCTGTTGAAAAAATATTGTTGGGCTGGCATATTGGTCGGCCTGATTTTGCTTTTAGGTCAGTAGCTCAATTGGCAGAGCGACGGTCTCCAAAACCGTAGGTTGGGGGTTCGATTCCCTCCTGACCTGCCAGATTCACTAGATTGTATCTGGCTTTCTTTTCACAGGATTATCGTAGATGACTCTCAAGGCTGAAGCCCAAGAATCTCGCTTCGATCTGCTCAAGTGGCTGGTTGTGGTCGCTCTGGTAGTGGTTGGGGTTGTCGGTAATCAATACTACTCAGCTCAGCCTATTTTGTATCGCGTCCTGGTCCTGCTTGTGCTGGCTGGGGTTGCTGCGTTTGTGGGCTTGCAGACTGGTAGGGGCAAGGCTTTCTTTGTTCTGGCTAAGGAAGCTCGTGCTGAAATTCGCAAAGTCGTTTGGCCGACTCGCCAAGAAACCACACAGACCACTTTGATTGTTGTGGCTGTTGTTCTGGTTATGGCGTTGCTGTTGTGGGGGCTTGATTCCCTCCTCGGCTGGCTTGTTTCCTTGATTGTTGGCTAAGGGTGTCCCGTGGCTAAGCGTTGGTACGTAGTGCATGCTTATTCGGGTTACGAAAAGCATGTAATGCGCTCGTTGATCGAGCGTGTGAAGCTGGCTGGCATGGAAGATGGCTTCGGCGAAATTCTGGTTCCCACTGAAGAAGTGGTGGAAATGCGTAACGGCCAGAAGCGCAAAAGTGAGCGTAAATTCTTCCCTGGCTATGTGTTGGTCCAAATGGACATGAATGAAGGGACTTGGCACTTGGTCAAGGATACCCCTCGTGTCATGGGCTTTATTGGTGGTACGGCCGACAAGCCTGCACCGATCACAGATAAAGAAGCCGATGCGATTCTTCGTCGCGTTGCTGATGGTAGCGATAAGCCCAAGCCTAAGACTCTGTTCGAGCCGGGTGAAGTGGTTCGCGTCACTGATGGTCCATTTGCAGATTTTAATGGCACTGTCGAAGAAGTTAACTACGAGAAGAGCCGCATTCAAGTTGCAGTGCTCATTTTCGGTCGTTCCACTCCGGTGGAGCTGGAGTTCAGTCAGGTCGAAAAGGTCTAGCTGGGCGAGAATCCCATACCCCGTAGCCGTAGGCTGTGGGGTTTTTTCGTCACTGGGATAAACGTGCAAGTAACCGGGGAGCCTTTATTGGCGTTTGAACCCGTAATTGGAGTGCCTCATGGCCAAGAAAATTACCGCTTACATCAAGCTGCAAGTGAAAGCTGCTCAAGCTAACCCAAGCCCGCCAGTTGGTCCGGCCCTGGGTCAGCACGGCGTGAACATCATGGAATTCTGCAAGGCTTTCAACGCCCGTACTCAGGGGCTTGAGCCAGGTCTGCCGACTCCAGTGATCATTACTGTCTACAGCGACCGTAGCTTCACTTTCGAAACAAAGAGCACCCCTGCTTCGGTTCTGCTGAAGAAAGCTGCTGGTCTGACTAGCGGCTCGGCACGTCCGAACACCGTTAAAGTTGGCACCGTGACTCGTGCACAGCTGGAAGATATCGCTAAAGCAAAAAATGCGGATCTGACTGCTGCTGACATGGAAGCGGCCGTGCGTACTATCGCCGGTTCCGCTCGTAGCATGGGCCTTAACGTGGAGGGTGTGTAATGGCTAAGCTGACTAAGCGCCAAAAAGCTATCGCGGCTAAAATCGAGCCGGGCAAATCTTACAGCTTCACCGACGCAGCTACGCTGCTGGCCGAGCTGTCGACCGTTAAGTTCAGTGAGTCTGTAGACGTTGCTGTAAACCTCGGTGTTGACCCGCGTAAATCTGACCAGGTTGTTCGTAGCGCTACTGTGCTGCCGCACGGCACTGGCAAGACTGTTCGCGTTGCTGTGTTCACCCAGGGTCCTGCTGCAGAAGCCGCTCTGGCTGCTGGCGCTGATCGTGTTGGTATGGACGATCTGGCTGCCGAAATGAAAGGCGGCGACCTGAACTACGACGTAGTTATCGCTTCCCCGGACGCGATGCGTGTTGTTGGTCAGTTGGGTCAGATTCTCGGTCCTCGCGGCCTGATGCCTAACCCTAAAGTCGGCACTGTTACTCCTGACGTGGCTAACGCCGTCAAGAATGCCAAGGCTGGTCAGGTTCGTTATCGCACCGACAAAAACGGCATCATCCACACTTCAGTTGGCAAGGTCGGTTTCGACGCAGTCAAGCTGAAAGAAAACGTTGAAGCCCTGATCGCTGATCTTAAGCGTATCAAGCCAGCTTCTTCGAAAGGCATCTACGTTAAGCGCGTAACCTTGAGCACCACTATGGGCCCAGGCTTGGTGATCGACCAGGGTTCCCTGGACGCGTAAGACGTGTTGGTGCGCTTGTCGCACCAGCAAAAAAATTGGGGTCCCTGCCTGGCGGGGGCTATCCAAGACCGTAGGCGGCGCGAGTCTTAAAACACAAGCCTACGCAGATGGTGCTCCCGGTTCCTTACCGAATCAGACACCAAAACGACATCCGGCTTAGGTCAGATGAAACGGTAACAAGCAGGAGTTAAACCCGTGGCAATTAAACTCGAAGACAAGAAGGCCATCGTCGCTGAAGTCAACGAGGCTGCCAAAGTCGCTCTGTCTGCTGTCGTGGCTGATGCCCGTGGCGTGACAGTTGGCGCAATGACCGGACTCCGTAAAGAGGCTCGTGAAGCTGGCGTTTATGTACGCGTTGTACGTAACACTCTGCTCAAGCGCGCTGTTGAAGGAACTGATTACAGTGTCCTCAACGACGCGTTCACTGGCCCGACCCTGATCGCTTTCTCTAACGAACATCCTGGCGCTGCTGCCCGTTTGTTCAAAGAGTTTGCCAAGGGTCAGGATAAGTTCGAGATCAAGGCAGCTGCGTTCGAGGGCAAGTTCCTCGCAGCTAATCAGATCGACGTGCTGGCAACCTTGCCGACCCGTGACGAAGCAATCTCCCAGCTGATGAGCGTGATTCAAGGCGCTACCAGCAAATTGGCTCGTACTCTGGCGGCTATTCGCGACCAAAAAGAAGCTACCGCAGCCTAAGGCTCCGTACCTCCTTTCGCGTATTTTTGTTTATTTCGATGGTCGCGTAGGCCGTCCCCCAATTCAGGAATTAGATTCATGTCTATCTCTCAAGACGATATCCTCAACGCAGTTGGCGAAATGTCCGTTCTGCAGGTTGTTGAGCTGATCAAAGCATTCGAAGAAAAGTTCGGCGTAACTGCTGCAGCTGCTTCGGCTGGTCCAGCTGCTGCTGCCGCTGTTGTTGAAGAGCAAACTGAATTCAACGTCATGCTGCTGGAAGCTGGCGAGAAGAAAGTTAACGTGATCAAGGCTGTACGTGAACTGACTGGTCTGGGCTTGAAAGAAGCCAAGGCTGTAGTTGACGGCGCCCCAGCACTGGTTCTGGAAGCAGTTGCGAAAGACGCTGCTGACAAAGCCAAAGCTGCGCTGGAAGAAGCAGGCGCTAAAGTCGAGCTGAAATAAGTATCGACTTTGAGTGTCCAGCCCAAGCGTTAAGCGAAAGGCTGATGGCTGGTGGCTCTTGCCACCGGCCTTTTTCCGTTATAGATGACTGGCTCGGCCGGTATCCATAGCGCGTAAAAACCACCGGTGATGGTGGCGCAAACCAAGGGGTTTGCACGATTTTCTGGCTGTTCCCGTCGGGAGGAGCCAAACAAGCAGGTGACCAAGCTGGGGAACGCTGATGGCTTACTCATATACTGAGAAAAAACGTATCCGCAAGGACTTTAGCAAGTTGCCGGACGTAATGGATGTGCCGTATCTCCTGGCCATCCAGCTGGATTCGTATCGCGAATTCCTGCAAGCGGGAGCGACCAAAGATCAGTTCCGCGACGTCGGTCTGCATGCAGCCTTCAAATCCGTTTTCCCGATCATCAGCTACTCCGGCAATGCTGCGCTGGAGTATGTAGGTTATCGCTTGGGCGAACCGGCATTTGATGTCAAAGAGTGTGTGCTGCGCGGTGTGACTTACGCTGTACCTCTGCGAGTAAAAGTCCGTCTGATCATTTTCGACAAAGAGTCGTCGAACAAAGCGATCAAGGACATCAAAGAGCAAGAAGTCTACATGGGTGAAATCCCCCTGATGACTGAAAACGGTACCTTCGTTATCAATGGTACCGAGCGCGTTATCGTTTCCCAGCTGCACCGTTCCCCGGGCGTGTTCTTTGACCACGACCGCGGTAAGACGCACAGCTCCGGCAAGCTGCTTTACTCCGCTCGTATCATTCCTTACCGCGGTTCGTGGCTGGACTTCGAGTTCGATCCAAAGGACTGTGTATTCGTCCGTATCGACCGTCGTCGCAAGCTGCCTGCGTCAGTATTGCTGCGCGCGCTGGGTTATACGACCGAACAGGTTCTGGATGCGTTCTACACCACCAACGTTTTCCATGTGCAGGGTGAAAACCTTAGCCTGGAACTGGTGCCTCAGCGCCTGCGCGGTGAAATTGCAGTCCTGGACATCCTGGATGACAAGGGCAAGGTTATTGTTGAACAGGGCCGCCGTATCACGGCTCGTCACATTAATCAGCTGGAAAAAGCCGGCATCAAACAGCTGGAAGTTCCTTTGGACTACGTCCTGGGTCGCACCACTGCCAAAGTCGTTGTGCATCCAGCCACTGGTGAAATCATTGCCGAGTGCAACACCGAGCTGAACACTGAAATCCTGGCCAAAATCGCCAAGGCTCAGGTTGTTCGCATCGAAACGTTGTACACCAACGATATCGACTGTGGTCCGTTCGTATCCGACACGCTGAAGATCGATTCCACCAGCAATCAACTCGAAGCGCTGGTTGAGATCTACCGCATGATGCGTCCAGGCGAGCCGCCTACCAAGGACGCAGCAGAGACTCTGTTCAACAACCTGTTCTTCAGTCCAGAGCGCTATGACCTCTCTGCTGTTGGCCGGATGAAGTTCAACCGTCGTATCGGTCGTACCGAGATCGAAGGTTCTGGTGTCCTGTGCAAAGAGGATATCGTTGCCGTTCTCAAGACGCTGGTTGATATCCGTAACGGTAAAGGCATCGTCGACGACATCGACCACTTGGGTAACCGTCGTGTTCGTTGTGTTGGCGAGATGGCTGAAAACCAGTTCCGCGTTGGCTTGGTGCGTGTTGAACGTGCGGTCAAAGAGCGTCTGTCGATGGCAGAAAGCGAAGGCCTGATGCCTCAGGACCTGATCAATGCCAAACCAGTTGCTGCCGCAGTCAAAGAGTTCTTCGGCTCCAGCCAGCTTTCCCAGTTCATGGACCAGAACAACCCGCTTTCCGAGATCACTCACAAGCGTCGTGTCTCCGCACTCGGCCCTGGTGGTTTGACTCGTGAGCGTGCTGGCTTTGAAGTGCGTGACGTACACCCGACTCACTACGGTCGTGTATGCCCGATTGAAACGCCGGAAGGTCCGAACATCGGTCTGATCAACTCCTTGGCGGCTTATGCGCGCACCAACCAGTACGGCTTCCTGGAAAGCCCGTACCGTGTTGTTAAAGACGCGTTGGTCACTGACGAGATCGTGTTCCTGTCGGCTATTGAAGAAGCGGATCACGTCATCGCCCAGGCATCTGCGGCAATGAACGACAAGAAGATCCTGATCGACGAACTGGTTGCTGTACGTCACTTGAACGAGTTCACCGTCAAGGCTCCAGAAGACGTGACGCTGATGGACGTATCGCCGAAGCAGGTAGTTTCGGTCGCGGCTTCGCTGATCCCGTTCCTCGAGCACGACGACGCCAACCGTGCGTTGATGGGTTCGAACATGCAGCGTCAAGCTGTGCCAACCCTGCGTGCTGACAAGCCGCTGGTAGGTACTGGCATGGAGCGCAACGTGGCTCGCGACTCCGGCGTTTGCGTCGTGGCTCGTCGTGGCGGCGTGATCGACTCTGTTGATGCAAGCCGTATCGTGGTTCGTGTTGCTGATGACGAAGTTGAAACCGGTGAAGCTGGTGTCGACATCTACAACCTGACCAAGTACACCCGTTCCAACCAGAACACCTGCATCAACCAGCGTCCGCTGGTGAGCAAAGGCGATCGGGTTGAACGTAGCGACATCATGGCTGACGGCCCGTCCACCGATATGGGTGAGCTGGCTCTGGGTCAGAACATGCGCATCGCGTTCATGGCGTGGAACGGCTTCAACTTCGAAGACTCCATCTGCCTTTCCGAGCGTGTGGTTCAGGAAGATCGTTTCACCACGATCCACATTCAGGAACTGACCTGTGTGGCGCGTGACACCAAGCTTGGGCCTGAAGAGATCACTGCAGACATCCCTAACGTGGGTGAAGCTGCACTGAACAAGCTGGACGAAGCCGGTATCGTTTACGTAGGTGCTGAAGTTGGCGCTGGCGACATTCTGGTAGGTAAGGTCACTCCAAAAGGCGAGACCCAGCTCACTCCAGAAGAAAAACTGCTGCGCGCTATCTTCGGTGAGAAGGCAAGCGACGTTAAAGACACCTCCCTGCGCGTACCTACCGGTACCAAGGGTACTGTCATCGACGTTCAGGTCTTCACTCGTGATGGTGTAGAGCGTGACGCCCGTGCACTTTCCATCGAGAAAACTCAGCTCGACGAGATCCGTAAGGACTTGAACGAAGAGTTCCGTATCGTTGAAGGCGCTACTTTTGAGCGTCTGCGTTCCGCTTTGGTTGGCCGTAAGGTCGAAGGCGGCGCTGGCTTGAAGAAAGGTCAGGACATCACCGACGAAGTTCTCGACGGTCTTGAACATGGTCAGTGGTTCAAACTGCGCATGGCTGAAGATGCTCTGAACGAGCAGCTCGAGAAGGCTCAGGCTTACATCGTTGATCGTCGCCGTCTTCTGGATGACAAGTTCGAAGATAAGAAGCGCAAGCTGCAGCAAGGCGATGACCTGGCTCCAGGCGTTCTGAAGATCGTTAAGGTTTACCTGGCAATCCGTCGTCGCATCCAGCCGGGCGACAAGATGGCCGGTCGTCACGGTAACAAAGGTGTGGTCTCCGTGATCATGCCGGTTGAAGATATGCCGCACGATGCCAACGGCACGCCGGTCGATATCGTGCTCAACCCGTTGGGCGTACCTTCGCGTATGAACGTTGGTCAGATTCTCGAAACTCACCTGGGTCTAGCGGCCAAAGGTTTGGGCGAGAAGATCAACCGCATGCTCGAAGAGCAGCGTAAAGTTGTTGAACTGCGCAAGTTCCTGACCGAAATCTACAACGAGATCGGCGGCCGTCAAGAAAGCCTGGAAGACTTTAGCGATAAAGAAATCCTGGATCTGGCGAAGAACCTGCGTAACGGCGTGCCGATGGCCACCCCGGTGTTCGACGGTGCCAAAGAAGTTGAAATCAAGGCAATGCTCAAACTGGCAGATATGCCAGAAAGCGGCCAGATGCAGCTGTTCGATGGTCGTACCGGCAACAAGTTCGAGCGTCCGGTTACCGTTGGCTACATGTACATGCTGAAGCTGAACCACTTGGTGGACGACAAGATGCATGCGCGTTCCACTGGTTCTTACAGCCTGGTTACCCAGCAGCCGCTGGGTGGTAAGGCTCAGTTCGGTGGTCAGCGTTTCGGGGAGATGGAGGTGTGGGCGCTGGAAGCATACGGCGCGGCCTACACTCTGCAGGAAATGCTCACAGTGAAGTCGGACGATGTGAACGGCCGTACCAAGATGTACAAAAACATCGTGGATGGCGATCACCGCATGGAGCCGGGCATGCCCGAGTCTTTCAACGTGTTGATCAAAGAAATCCGTTCGCTCGGCATCGATATCGATCTGGAAACCGAATAACACGTGACGCGAATCGAGGGTGGGTCGTTATGACCGCCCTCTGCTCCGCCAGGAGGAAAGGCCTTGAAAGACCTACTGAATTTGCTGAAAAACCAGGGTCAAGTCGAAGAGTTCGACGCCATCCGTATTGGATTGGCATCGCCTGAGATGATCCGTTCGTGGTCGTTCGGTGAAGTTAAAAAGCCGGAAACCATCAACTACCGTACGTTCAAACCTGAACGTGACGGCTTGTTCTGCGCCAAGATCTTTGGCCCGGTCAAGGATTACGAGTGCCTGTGCGGTAAGTACAAGCGCCTGAAGCACCGTGGTGTGATCTGTGAAAAGTGCGGCGTTGAAGTTGCGCTGGCCAAAGTCCGTCGTGAGCGTATGGCTCACATCGAACTGGCATCGCCTGTCGCCCACATCTGGTTCCTGAAGTCCCTGCCGTCCCGTATCGGCTTGCTGATGGACATGACCCTGCGTGATATCGAACGCGTTCTCTACTTCGAGAGCTACGTCGTTATCGATCCAGGTATGACCACCCTTGAAAAAGGTCAGCTGCTGAACGATGAGCAGTACTTCGAAGCTTTGGAAGAGTTCGGTGATGACTTCGACGCCCGTATGGGTGCTGAAGCCGTCCGTGAGCTCCTGCACGCTATCGATCTGGAACACGAGATTGGCCGTCTGCGTGAAGAAATTCCGCAAACCAACTCCGAAACCAAAATCAAGAAGCTGTCCAAGCGTCTGAAGCTGATGGAAGCCTTCCAGGGTTCGGGCAACCTGCCTGAGTGGATGGTTCTGACCGTTCTGCCGGTTCTGCCGCCAGATCTGCGTCCATTGGTTCCGCTGGATGGTGGTCGCTTCGCGACTTCTGACCTCAACGATCTGTATCGTCGAGTGATCAACCGTAACAACCGTTTGAAGCGCCTGCTTGATCTGTCCGCTCCGGACATCATCGTGCGCAACGAAAAGCGTATGTTGCAGGAAGCTGTCGATGCTCTGCTCGACAACGGCCGTCGCGGTCGCGCCATTACCGGTTCGAACAAGCGTCCTCTGAAATCCCTGGCTGACATGATCAAGGGTAAGCAGGGTCGTTTCCGTCAGAACTTGCTCGGTAAGCGTGTTGACTACTCGGGTCGTTCGGTAATTACCGTTGGTCCGACCCTGCGTCTGCACCAGTGCGGTCTGCCGAAGAAAATGGCTCTCGAGCTGTTCAAACCGTTCATTTTTGGCAAGCTGGAAATGCGTGGCCTCGCCACGACCATCAAAGCTGCCAAGAAAATGGTTGAGCGCGAATTGCCAGAGGTTTGGGACGTTCTCGCGGAAGTTATCCGTGAACACCCAGTGCTTCTTAACCGTGCACCAACCCTTCACCGTCTGGGTATTCAGGCTTTTGAACCGGTACTGATCGAAGGTAAGGCTATTCAGCTGCACCCTCTGGTCTGTGCTGCGTACAACGCCGACTTCGACGGCGACCAGATGGCTGTACACGTACCGTTGACGCTGGAAGCCCAGCTCGAAGCGCGTGCGTTGATGATGTCGACCAACAACATTCTGTCGCCAGCCAACGGTGAGCCAATCATCGTTCCTTCGCAGGACGTTGTATTGGGTCTGTACTACATGACTCGTGAAGCGATCAACGCCAAGGGCGAAGGTCGTGTGTTTGCGGATCTGCAGGAAGTTGACCGTGTATTCCGTGCCGGCGAAGCCGCGCTGCATGCCAAGGTTAAAGTCCGCATCCACGAAACGATCAACGATCGTGATGGTGGCAGCGTCAAGAACACCCGTATCGTCGACACCACTGTCGGCCGTGCGCTGTTGTTCCAGGTGGTTCCGGCCGGCCTGTCGTATGACGTGGTCAACCAGCCAATGAAGAAAAAGGCGATCTCCAAGCTGATCAACCAGTGCTACCGCGTGGTTGGTTTGAAAGAGACCGTTATCTTCGCTGACCAGTTGATGTACACCGGTTTTGCTTACTCAACGATTTCGGGTGTTTCCATCGGTGTTAACGACTTCGTTATCCCTGATGAAAAAGCTCGCATCATTGACGCGGCTACCGAAGAAGTTAAAGAGATCGAGAGTCAGTACGCCTCGGGCCTGGTAACTCAGGGCGAGAAGTACAACAAGGTAATCGACCTTTGGTCCAAGGCGAACGACGAAGTCTCGAAAGCGATGATGTCGAACCTGTCCAAAGAGCGCGTTATCGACCGTCACGGCGTCGAAGTTGATCAAGAGTCCTTCAACTCGATGTACATGATGGCTGACTCCGGCGCACGGGGTTCGGCTGCACAGATTCGTCAGCTGGCGGGTATGCGTGGTCTGATGGCCAAGCCAGACGGCTCGATCATCGAGACGCCGATCACTGCGAACTTCCGTGAAGGTTTGAGCGTACTTCAGTACTTCATCTCTACTCACGGTGCTCGTAAGGGTCTTGCGGATACCGCGTTGAAAACCGCTAACTCCGGTTATCTGACCCGTCGTCTGGTTGACGTCGCTCAGGATCTGGTCGTTACCGAAGTTGACTGCGGTACCGAGCACGGTCTGCTGATGACGCCGCACATTGAGGGCGGCGACGTTGTTGAGCCATTGGGTGAGCGCGTACTGGGTCGAGTTATCGCCCGTGACGTATTCAAGCCTGGCACCGACGAAGTCATCGTGCCTGCCGGTACTCTGGTAGACGAGAAGTGGGTTGAGTTCATCGAGCTGAACAGCATCGACGAAGTAATCGTTCGCTCGCCAATCAGCTGCGAAACCCGTTACGGCATCTGCGCCAAGTGCTACGGCCGTGATCTGGCTCGTGGTCACCAGGTAAACATCGGTGAAGCGGTCGGCGTAATTGCTGCCCAATCCATCGGTGAGCCGGGTACCCAGTTGACCATGCGTACGTTCCACATCGGTGGTGCGGCAAGCCGGACATCCGCTGCGGACAGCGTTCAGGTGAAGAATGGCGGTACTGTCCGTCTGCACAACCTGAAGCACGTTGAGCGAGTAGATGGCCACCTGGTTGCTGTATCGCGTTCCGGTGAGCTGGCGATCGCTGATGACTACGGTCGTGAGCGTGAGCGTTACAAGCTGCCTTACGGTGCAGTGATTTCGGTGAAGGAAGGCGACAAGGTCGACGCTGGTTCAATCGTGGCCAAGTGGGATCCGCACACTCACCCAATCGTTACCGAAATGAAAGGTACCGTGACCTACGTGGGCATGGAAGAAGGCATCACGATCAAGCGTCAGACAGACGAATTGACCGGTATGACCAACATTGAAGTTCTGGATGCCAAAGACCGTCCTGCTGCCGGTAAGGACATCCGTCCAGCCGTGAAGATGGTAGGTCTGGATGGCAAGGATCTGCTGTTGCCAGGTACCGATGTGCCTGCACAGTATTTCCTGCCAGCTAACGCCTTGGTTGGTGTGGCTGACGGTGCTCAGATCGCGATCGGTGATGTTATCGCCCGTATCCCGCAAGAAACTTCGAAAACTCGAGACATCACCGGTGGTCTGCCGCGTGTTGCCGACTTGTTCGAAGCTCGTCGTCCGAAAGAGGCGTCGATCCTTGCAGAGGTCAGCGGTACCATTGCTTTCGGTAAAGAAACCAAAGGCAAGCGTCGTCTGGTTATCACGCCTAACGACGGTAGCGATCCATACGAAGAGCTGATTCCGAAGTGGCGTCACCTGAACGTTTTCGAAGGCGAACAGGTTAACCGCGGCGAAGTTATCTCTGACGGTCCTAGCGATCCACACGACATCCTGCGTCTGCTGGGTGTGAGTGCGCTGGCCAAGTACATCGTGAACGAGATTCAAGACGTTTACCGTCTGCAGGGCGTGAAGATCAACGATAAGCACATCGAGACCATTCTGCGTCAGATGCTGCGTAAAGTTGAAATCTCCGAATCTGGCGATTCCACCTTCATCAAAGGTGATCAGATGGAGTTGACTCACGTTCTCGTAGAAAACGAGCGCTTGAACACCGACGAGAAGTTTGTCGCCAAGTTCACCCGTGTACTGCTGGGTATCACCAAGGCTTCGTTGTCCACTGAGTCGTTCATCTCCGCGGCGTCTTTCCAAGAGACAACTCGCGTACTGACCGAAGCAGCAGTTACAGGCAAGCGCGATTATCTGCGCGGCTTGAAAGAGAACGTGGTTGTAGGTCGTCTGATCCCTGCCGGTACCGGTCTGGCTTATCACAGCGAGCGCAAGCGTCGTCGTGATGTTGACAAGCCGTTGCGTGTCAGCGCTAGCGAAGTCGAAGCAGCATTGACTGAAGCGTTGAACTCCAGCGGTAATTAAAGAGTAAGGCCTCGGTCTCCTTTCTCACCGAACGACAGGTAAATCCTGTTGTTCGGCGAGAAAGGAGGTCGGGGCTTTGTCTTGACTGGGGGCAAGATCCTCTTTAGACTCTTGTACCCCTAAATTTGGCGGGACTCGCGTCCTGCCATTTTGCTTTTCTTGCAAGACAATAGCGTCGCAAGACAACAGTGGAGCTAGTAGATGGCAACTATCAACCAGCTGGTACGTCAGCCGCGTAAGCGTATCGTCGAGAAATCCGACGTGCCTGCGCTGCAGAACTGCCCGCAACGTCGTGGCGTATGCACTCGTGTGTATACCACCACGCCGAAAAAACCTAACTCGGCACTGCGTAAAGTATGCCGTGTGCGCCTGACCAACGGTTTCGAGGTTTCCTCGTACATCGGTGGTGAAGGTCACAACCTGCAAGAGCACAGCGTGGTACTGATCCGTGGCGGTCGTGTAAAAGACTTGCCAGGTGTTCGTTATCACACCGTTCGCGGTTCTTTGGATACTTCCGGCGTTAAAGGTCGTAACCAGGGTCGTTCGAAATACGGTACCAAGAAGCCTAAGTAGTATTTGGCTTCCTGTGACAAATTGCAGATTTCTATTTTTCTGAGTCGATAAGAGTAAGGTCGGGCGCGCCCCTGATGGGTGATGGTCCCGAGCTAACCTGAAGACCGTTTGAGGGCTTATCCATGCCAAGAAGACGCGTAGCAGCCAAGCGCGAAGTGCTTGACGATCCAAAATACGGAAGCCAAATTCTGGCCAAGTTCATGAACCACGTGATGGAAAGCGGTAAAAAAGCCGTTGCCGAGCGTATCGTTTATGGCGCGCTGGAAAAGGTTAAAGAACGCAAGAACAGCGATCCCCTGGAAATCTTCGAGAAAGCTCTCGACGCCATCGCTCCGCTGGTCGAAGTGAAGTCGCGCCGTGTAGGTGGTGCTACTTACCAGGTTCCGGTCGAAGTTCGTCCGTCCCGTCGTAATGCGTTGGCAATGCGCTGGCTGGTAGACTTCGCGCGCAAGCGCGGTGAGAAGTCTATGGCTCTGCGTTTGGCTGGCGAACTGTTGGACGCCGCCGAAGGTAAAGGTGCTGCAGTTAAGAAGCGTGAAGACGTGCACCGTATGGCTGAAGCTAACAAAGCTTTCTCGCACTACCGCTTCTAATTTCAGCGTCACTAATTTTGCGAGGGCTTTATGGCTCGTACTACTCCGATTAACCGCTACCGTAACATCGGTATTGTTGCTCACGTGGATGCTGGTAAAACCACTACCACGGAGCGCGTCCTTTTTTACACTGGCGTAAACCACAAAATGGGCGAGGTGCATGATGGCGCCGCGACCATGGACTGGATGGTGCAAGAGCAGGAGCGGGGTATTACCATTACTTCCGCTGCTACGACTGCATTCTGGGCTGGCTCCGTTAAGCAGTTCGAGAAGCACCGCTTCAATATCATCGATACTCCGGGTCACGTTGACTTCACTATTGAAGTAGAGCGCTCTTTGCGCGTACTCGATGGCGCGGTCGTTGTGTTCTGTGGTACTTCGGGTGTTGAGCCTCAGTCCGAAACCGTATGGCGTCAAGCCAACAAGTACGGTGTTCCGCGTCTTGTTTATGTAAACAAGATGGACCGGGCTGGTGCAAACTTCCTGCGCGTGATCGGTCAGATCAAGCAGCGCCTGGGCCACACTCCGGTGCCAATCCAGTTGGCTATCGGCTCTGAAGACAACTTCCAGGGTCAGATCGATCTGATGACCATGGAAGCGGTTTATTGGGATGACGCCGACAAGGGCATGGCCCCTCGTCGCGAAGCTATTCCTGCTGAGCTGCAAGAGTTGGCTGATGAGTGGCGTAGCAACATGGTTGAAGCTGCTGCTGAAGCCAGTGAAGAGCTGATGAACAAGTATCTCGAGGGTGAAGAGCTCACCAACGAGGAAATCGAAGGCGCTCTGCGTCAGCGTACTATCGCTGGTGAAATCGTTCTCGCTGTTTGCGGTTCTTCCTTCAAGAACAAGGGTGTTCCCCTGGTTCTCGATGCTGTGATCAAGTACCTGCCTGCGCCTGTGGACATTCCTGCCATCAAGGGTTCCGATCCGGATGACGAGACTGTCGAAATGGAGCGTCATGCAGACGACAACGAGCCGTTCTCGGCTCTGGCGTTCAAGATCGCTACCGACCCATTCGTGGGTACTTTGACCTTTGCTCGCGTTTATTCGGGTGTGTTGAGCTCCGGCGACGGCGTGATCAACTCGGTAAAAGGCAAGAAAGAGCGCGTTGGTCGTATGGTGCAAATGCATGCGAACACCCGTGAAGAGATCAAAGAGGTTCGCGCTGGTGACATCGCGGCTCTGATCGGTATGAAGGACGTCACTACTGGTGACACCCTCTGCTCGGCTGACAAGCCAATCATCCTGGTTCGCATGGACTTCCCGGAGCCGGTTATTTCGGTTGCCGTTGAGCCGAAAACCAAGGATGACCAGGAAAAAATGGGTATCGCTCTGGGCAAACTTGCTCAGGAAGACCCTTCTTTCCGCGTTAAGACTGATGAAGAGACTGGTCAAACGATCATCTCTGGCATGGGCGAATTGCACCTGGACATCCTGGTTGACCGGATGCGCCGTGAGTTCAACGTCGAAGCCAACATCGGCAAGCCACAGGTTTCCTATCGTGAGAAAATCACGAAGGCTTGTGAGATCGAAGGCAAGTTCGTTCGTCAGTCCGGCGGTCGTGGCCAGTTCGGTCATTGCTGGATCCGTTTTGCTCCTGCTGACGAAGGTCAGGAAGGTCTGCAGTTCGTGAACGAAGTGGTTGGTGGTGTTGTTCCTAAGGAATACATCCCGGCTATCCAGAAGGGTATCGAAGAGCAGATGAAGAACGGTGTTGTTGCCGGCTATCCGCTGATCGGCCTGAAGGCTACCGTTTTCGATGGTTCTTACCACGACGTCGACTCCAACGAGATGGCGTTTAAGGTGGCAGCCTCCATGGCGACCAAGCAACTCGCTACCAAAGGTGGTGGTGTTGTTCTTGAGCCGATCATGAAGGTTGAAGTTGTTACACCTGAGGACTACATGGGTGACGTGATGGGTGACCTGAACCGTCGTCGTGGTCTGATCCAGGGTATGGAAGATACGGTTTCTGGCAAAGTGATTCGCGCCGAAGTACCGTTGGGTGAGATGTTCGGTTATGCGACCGACGTTCGCTCCATGTCTCAGGGTCGCGCGAGCTACTCCATGGAATTCTCCAAATACTCCGAAGCTCCGTCGAATGTCGTCGAAGCTATCGTTAAAAAACAAGGCTGATTTCAGCCCCTTTAGGCTAGGAGTTCACTGTCGTGGCTAAAGAAAAATTTGAACGTAACAAACCGCACGTCAACGTTGGCACTATCGGTCACGTTGACCACGGTAAAACCACTCTGACTGCTGCTCTGACTCGCGTCTGCTCCGAAGTTTTCGGTTCGGCTAAAGTCGACTTCGATAAAATCGATAGCGCACCAGAAGAAAAAGCTCGCGGTATCACCATCAACACCGCTCACGTTGAATATGATTCGGCCGTTCGCCACTACGCGCACGTTGACTGCCCAGGTCACGCCGACTACGTAAAAAACATGATCACCGGTGCTGCTCAGATGGACGGCGCTATCCTGGTTTGTTCCGCTGCTGACGGTCCGATGCCTCAGACTCGTGAGCACATCCTGCTGTCCCGTCAGGTAGGCGTTCCGTACATCGTTGTCTTCCTGAACAAGGCTGACATGGTTGACGACGCAGAGCTGCTGGAACTGGTTGAAATGGAAGTTCGTGATCTGCTGAGCACTTACGAGTTCCCAGGTGATGACACTCCGATCATCATCGGTTCTGCTCTGATGGCTCTGAACGGCCAAGACGACAACGAAATGGGCACCACTGCCGTTAAGAGACTGGTTGAGACTCTGGACAGCTACATCCCAGAACCAGTTCGTGCTATCGACAAGCCGTTCCTGATGCCTATCGAAGACGTATTCTCGATCTCTGGTCGCGGTACTGTTGTAACTGGCCGTGTTGAGCGTGGCATCATCAAGATCCAGGAAGAAGTAGAGATCGTGGGTCTGCGTGACACCACTAAAACTACTTGCACTGGCGTTGAGATGTTCCGCAAGCTGCTGGACGAAGGTCGTGCTGGTGAGAACTGTGGCGTTCTGCTGCGTGGCACCAAGCGTGACGACGTTGAGCGTGGTCAGGTTCTGGTTAAGCCAGGTACCGTTAAGCCGCACACTCAGTTCGAAGCTGAAATCTACGTTCTGAGCAAAGAAGAAGGTGGTCGTCACACTCCTTTCTTCAAGGGTTATCGTCCACAGTTCTACTTCCGTACTACCGACGTAACTGGTAGCTGCGAACTGCCGGAAGGCACCGAAATGGTTATGCCAGGTGATAACGTTAAAGTTTCCGTTACCCTGATCAAGCCAATCGCAATGGAAGATGGTCTGCGTTTCGCAATTCGTGAAGGCGGTCGTACCGTCGGCGCTGGCGTCGTAGCCAAAATCATCGCGTAAGCAATGATTTGATAAAAAGCCTCCGCTTGCGGGGGCTTTTTTATTGGGTTGACACCCTGTCAGCCCATCTATAGAATTGCGCCTCCTTTTAACGGGCGTATTGCGCTCGGTGGGAACAGCAATCTGGAGTCTGAATCCAATGCAAAACCAGCAAATCCGTATCAGGTTGAAGGCTTTTGACCATCGCCTGATCGACCAATCCACCCAGGAAATCGTGGAAACCGCGAAACGTACTGGTGCTCAGGTGCGTGGTCCAATTCCACTGCCGACCCGTAAAGAGCGGTTCACTGTTCTGGTTTCTCCGCACGTCAACAAAGACGCGCGCGACCAGTACGAGATCCGTACTCATAAACGCGTTCTGGACATCGTTCAGCCAACGGATAAAACCGTTGATGCGCTTATGAAGCTTGATCTTGCGGCCGGTGTGGAAGTGCAGATCAGCCTCGGCTAAGACTTGGGTCTTAGTCGTGTAACGCTCTGAAATGGGCGGCCATAGCGGGTGAAAGCCCCGTACACTCATGAGGTTTACAACATGACTATTGGTGTAGTCGGTCGTAAATGCGGTATGACCCGTATTTTCACCGAAGAAGGTGTCTCCATTCCGGTTACGGTCATTGAGATCGAGCCGAATCGCGTCACCCAGTTCAAAACTGAAGAAACCGATGGCTATCGTGCAGTGCAAGTCACTGTCGGCGAGCGTCGTGCTTCGCGTGTTACAGCTGCTCAAGCTGGCCACTTCGCTAAAGCGAATGTTGCCGCTGGTCGTGCCGTGATGGAGTTCCGCCTTGAAGAAGGCGAATACCAAGCAGGCGATCTGATCAACGCTGAAATCTTCGCTGCTGGTCAACTGGTTGATGTAACCGGTCAGTCCAAAGGTAAAGGCTTCCAGGGTACGATCAAGCGTTGGAATTTCCGCGGGCAAGATAACACCCACGGTAACTCCGTATCCCACCGCGTCCCAGGCTCTATCGGCCAGTGCCAGACTCCTGGTCGTGTATTCAAGGGCAAAAAAATGTCCGGTCATATGGGCGCTGAGCGCGTGACCGTGCAGTCCCTGGAAGTAGTGCGCGTGGACGCTGAACGCAATCTGTTGTTGGTCAAGGGCGCTGTTCCTGGCGCTACTGGCGGCAACCTGGTTGTACGTCCAGCAGCCAAGGCTCGCGGTTAAGGGGAAGCTGACATGCAATTAAATGTAAATGACGCTCAGGCAATCGAAGTTTCCGAACTGACATTTGGCGGCGAGTTCAACGAGACACTGGTTCACCAGGCAGTCGTGGCCTACATGGCTGGCGGTCGTCAGGGTACCAAGCAGCAAAAGACCCGTTCTGATGTCCGTGGTGGCGGTAAGCGCCCTTGGCGTCAAAAGGGTACTGGCCGTGCTCGTGCCGGTACAATCCGTAGCCCAATCTGGCGTGGCGGTGGTACCACTTTCGCAGCACGTCCACAGGATCACTCTCAGAAGCTCAACAAGAAGATGTATCGCGCAGCTCTGCGCTCCATCCTTGCTGAACTGGTTCGTACTGATCGTCTGGTCGTGGTTCAGGACTTCGCTGTTGAAGCACCGAAAACCAAAGATCTGCTGAACAAGCTGACCGGTATGGGCCTGACTGATGTCTTGATCGTATCTGATGCTGTTGACCAGAATCTGTACCTGGCTGCTCGCAACCTGCCGCACGTAGATGTACGTGATGTTCAAGGTTCCGATCCAGTTAGTCTGATCGCATACGACAAAGTGTTGATCACTGTGTCGGCCGTGAAGAAATTCGAGGAGCTGCTGGGATGAACCAGGAACGCGTATTTAAAGTTCTGCTTGGCCCGCACGTTTCCGAAAAGGCTACGGTTCTTGCAGACAAGAAAGGTCAGTTCGTTTTCAAGGTTGCTACTGACGCAACCAAGCTGGAAATCAAGAAGGCCGTCGAAAGCCTGTTCAGCGTGAAAGTAGAGCGTGTTACTACCCTGAATGTTCTGGGTAAGAGCAAGCGCACTGCTCGCGGTCTGGGCAAGCGTAATGACTGGAAGAAGGCAGTTATCTCCCTTCAGCCAGGCCAAGATCTCGATTTCAGCAGCAGTGCTGAGTAAGGAAGGGGTGCATCATGGCAATCGTTAAATGCAAACCGACTTCCCCTGGCCGCCGTTTTGTGGTCAAGGTGGTCAACCAGGAGCTGCATAAAGGCGCTCCTCACGCACCGCTGCTCGAGAAAAAATCGAAGTCTGGTGGTCGTAACAACAATGGCCGTATTACTACCCGTCATATCGGTGGTGGTCATAAACAGCATTATCGTCTGGTCGACTTCCGTCGCAACGACAAAGATGGCATCGCTGCCACTGTCGAGCGTATCGAATACGATCCAAACCGTACTGCTCACATCGCATTGCTGCTGTACGCAGACGGCGAGCGTCGCTACATCATCGCCCCTAAAGGCGTGAGTGCTGGCGATCAGCTGATTGCAGGCGCTTTGGCTCCAATCAAGCCGGGTAACGCTCTTCAACTGCGTAACATTCCAGTTGGTAGCACCGTTCACGGTATCGAACTGAAGCCAGGTAAAGGTGCACAGATCGCTCGTTCCGCTGGTGCTTCTGCTCAGCTGATCGCTCGTGAAGGTGTCTACGTGACCCTGCGTCTGCGTTCGGGCGAAATGCGTAAAGTGCTTTCCGAGTGCCGTGCAACGCTGGGTGAGGTCTCGAACTCCGAGCACAGCCTGCGTTCCTTGGGTAAAGCTGGTGCCAAGCGCTGGCGTGGCGTTCGCCCAACCGTTCGTGGTGTTGCCATGAACCCGGTTGATCACCCACATGGTGGTGGTGAAGGTCGTACCTCTGGTGGTCGTCATCCGGTATCGCCGTGGGGCTTCCCGACTAAGGGCGCGAAGACTCGTGGTAATAAGCGTACCGACAAAATGATCGTCCGTCGTCGCAAGTAAATAGAGGGATACGACAGTGCCACGTTCTCTGAAAAAAGGTCCTTTTATTGATCTTCACCTACTGAAGAAGATCGAAGTGGCGGCGGAAAAGAACGATCGCAAACCGGTGAAAACCTGGTCGCGTCGTTCGATGATCCTGCCACAAATGGTCGGTTTGACCATTGCTGTGCATAACGGTCGCCAACATGTTCCAGTTCTCGTGAACGAAGACATGGTCGGCCATAAACTGGGCGAGTTTGCCGGTACCCGCACTTATCGTGGGCACGTGGCAGACAAGAAAGCCAAGCGTTAAGGGGTAAGGAACGATGGAAGTAGCCGCTAAGTTGTCGGGCGCTCGAATCTCCGCCCAGAAAACCCGCTTGGTCGCCGACCAGATCCGCGGGAAGAAGGTGGGCGAAGCGCTCAACCTGTTGGCTTTCAGCAACAAGAAAGCTGCCGAGATCCTGAAGAAAGTGCTGGAGTCGGCTGTAGCCAACGCCGAGCACAACGAAGGCGCAGACGTTGATGACCTTCGGGTCTCTACTGTTTTCGTCAACGAAGGGCGTTCGCTGAAGCGCATCATGCCACGTGCCAAAGGCCGTGCTGATCGCATCGTCAAGCGGTCTTGCCATATCACTGTCAAGGTTGCTGACAAGTAACGGAGTCGAAGAGATGGGTCAGAAAGTACATCCCATTGGCATTCGCCTGGGAATCGTCAAGGAGCACACCTCCGTCTGGTACGCAGACGGTCGGACTTATGCGGACTATTTGTTCGCTGATCTGAAAGTGCGTGAGTATCTCCAAGACAAACTAAAAAGCGCGTCCGTAAGCCGTATCGATATCCATCGTCCGGCTCAGACAGCACGTATCACCATCCACACTGCTCGTCCAGGTATCGTTATCGGGAAGAAAGGTGAAGATGTTGAGAAACTGCGTCAGGACCTGACCAAGCAAATGGGTGTGCCTGTGCACATCAATATCGAAGAGATCCGTAAGCCGGAGCTCGACGGTATGCTGGTTGCGCAGAGCGTAGCTCAGCAGCTGGAGCGTCGTGTAATGTTCCGTCGCGCTATGAAGCGCGCTGTACAGAACGCAATGCGCATTGGTGCCAAAGGCATCAAAATCCAAGTGAGCGGTCGTCTCGGCGGTGCTGAAATTGCACGTACTGAATGGTATCGCGAAGGTCGTGTGCCTTTGCACACCCTGCGTGCCGACATCGACTATGCCAACTACGAAGCTCACACCACTTACGGTGTGATCGGTGTAAAGGTTTGGATCTTCAAGGGCGAAGTAATTGGTGGTCGCCAAGAAGAACTGAAACCACAAGCACCTGCGCCTCGTAAAAAAGCTGCTAAGTAAGGGGTACGCCAAATGTTGCAACCAAAGCGTACGAAGTTCCGCAAGCAGATGACAGGCCACAACCGTGGTCTGGCATTGCGCGGTAGCAAAGTCAGCTTCGGCGAGTTCGCGCTGAAGTCTGTTGCTCGTGGTCGTCTCACTGCCCGTCAGATTGAGTCAGCGCGTCGTGCACTGACCCGTCACGTTAAGCGTGGCGGTAAAATCTGGATCCGTGTATTCCCGGACAAGCCTGTAACCAAAAAGCCCCTCGAAGTTCGTATGGGTAAAGGTAAGGGTAACGTGGAGTACTGGGTTGCCCAGATTCAGCCAGGCAAAGTCCTGTATGAAATCGAGGGTGTTTCTGAAGAGCTGGCGCGTGAGGCTTTCGCCCTGGCTGCTGCAAAGCTGCCGCTCGCCACCTCCTTTGTTAAACGGACGGTGATGTGATGAAAGCGAATGAACTTCGTGAAAAATCAGCACAGCAGCTGAACGAGCAACTGCTCGGCCTGCTGCGCGACCAGTTCAATCTGCGTATGCAGAAAGCAACTGGCCAGTTGGGGCAGTCTCACCTGCTCTCGCAAGTTAAGCGTGACATCGCTCGCGTGAAGACTGTGCTCAACCAGCAGGCAGGTAAGTAATCATGGCTGAAGCCGAAAAAACCGTCCGTACGCTGACTGGCCGTGTTGTCAGCGACAAGATGGACAAGACCATCACCGTTCTGATCGAGCGTCGCGTTAAGCACCCGATCTACGGTAAATACGTTAAGCGTTCGACTAAGCTGCACGCGCACGACGAAACCAATCAATGCCACATCGGCGACAAAGTCACGATTCGTGAAACTCGTCCTGTAGCCAAGACCAAGTCTTGGGCACTGGTTGATATTCTCGAACGCGCTGTGGAAGTCTAAGGACTAGGGGTCGGAGAAATTATATGATTCAGACTCAATCCATGCTCGATGTGGCCGATAACAGCGGCGCACGCCGCGTTATGTGCATCAAGGTGCTGGGTGGCTCCCATCGTCGTTACGCTGGTATCGGTGACATCATCAAGGTTACCGTCAAGGAAGCAATTCCTCGCGGTAAGGTGAAAAAAGGCCAAGTGATGACTGCTGTTGTAGTCCGCACTCGCCATGGCGTCCGTCGTGCTGACGGCTCCATTATCCGCTTTGATGGCAACGCTGCTGTTCTTTTGAACAACAAGCAAGAGCCGATCGGCACCCGTATCTTTGGGCCAGTGACCCGTGAACTTCGTACTGAGAAGTTCATGAAGATCGTCTCGCTCGCCCCAGAAGTGCTGTAAGGAGATCCGACATGCAAAAGATTCGTCGTGACGACGAGATCATCGTGATCGCCGGCAAAGACAAAGGTAAGCGCGGTAAGGTGCTCAAGGTTCTCGCTGACGACCGTTTGGTCGTTGGTGGGATCAACCTGGTAAAGCGTCATACCAAGCCTAACCCGATGTCGGGCGTACAGGGCGGTATCGTCGAGAAAGAAGCGCCACTGCACGCTTCTAACGTCGCTATTTTCAACGGTGCAACCAACAAGGCTGATCGCGTTGGTTTCAAAGTTGAAGATGGCAAGAAAATTCGTGTCTTCAAGTCGACCCAAAAAGCGGTTGATGCTTGAACACTGCTAGGTAGAAGACCATGGCACGACTAAAAGAGATTTACCGGAAGGAAATCGCTCCGAAGCTTAAAGAAGAACTTAAGCTGTCGAACGTGATGGAAGTTCCGCGCGTTACCAAAATCACCCTGAACATGGGTCTGGGCGAAGCGATCGGTGACAAAAAAGTCATCGAGCACGCTGTTGCTGACCTGGAAAAGATCACCGGTCAAAAAGTCGTTGTGACTTACGCTCGGAAATCCATCGCTGGCTTTAAAGTCCGTGAAGGTTGGCCGATCGGTGTCAAAGTGACTCTGCGCCGTGAGCGTATGTATGAGTTCCTGGATCGTCTGCTGTCGATCTCCCTGCCTCGGGTTCGCGACTTCCGCGGCCTGAATGCCAAGTCCTTCGATGGTCGTGGTAACTACAGCATGGGCGTGAAAGAGCAGATCATTTTCCCGGAAATCGACTACGACAAGATCGATGCTCTCCGCGGTCTGGACATTACCCTGACCACCACTGCCAAGAACGATGATGAAGGCCGCGCTCTGCTGCGTGCTTTCAAATTCCCGTTCCGCAACTGATTGGAGTAGGAAAATGGCCAAGAAGAGCATGAAGAACCGTGAGCTGAAGCGTCAGCTCACCGTTGCCAAGTACGCCACCAAGCGTGCAGCGCTCAAAGCAATCATCGTTGATCTGAACGCAAGTCCAGAAGCGCGTTGGGAAGCTACCGTAGCTCTGCAGAAGCAGCCACGTGACGCAAGCGCTTCGCGCATGCGTAACCGCTGCCGCATCACTGGTCGTCCGCACGGCGTTTACCGCAAGTTCGGCCTTGGCCGTAACAAGCTGCGTGAAGCTGCAATGCGTGGTGATGTACCAGGTCTGGTTAAAGCCAGCTGGTAATACGCCTTTCACGCAGGATTCCGGTCGATCGCGCAGGCGATTGGTCGGAATCAAGCCTGAATTTGAATCAAGCCCCTATTGGGGCTTGATTCATTTCCGGGGTGCGCCTAGAATTGCCGGCTCGCCTGAGCCCGTGTTTTTCATTTGCCCGGAATTTCTCGGCGACAAGCTGTAGCCGCAAGGCTAATTATTTTGTATTAGGAGCGTCTAGCCCATGAGTATGCAGGACCCGTTAGCGGACATGCTAACTCGTATCCGTAATGCCCAGATGGCTGAAAAGCCCGTCGTAAGCATGCCGTCTTCCACGTTGAAGGTTGCTGTAGCCAAAGTCTTGAAAGACGAAGGTTACATTGCGGGTTATCAGATCAGCAGCGAAACAAAACCGCTGTTGTCCATCGAGCTGAAGTACTTCGAAGGCCGTCCAGTCATCGAAGAAGTGAAGCGCGTCAGCCGTCCAGGCTTGCGTCAGTACAAGTCCGTCGATGATCTGCCAAAAGTACGCGGCGGTCTCGGTGTGTCTATCGTCTCCACCAACAAAGGTGTGATGACGGATCGTGCTGCGCGCGCTGCCGGTGTCGGCGGCGAAGTGCTTTGCACAGTGTTCTAAGGGGGGATAAGCATGTCACGCGTAGCTAAGAACCCCGTTAAGTTGCCAGCAGGCGTCGAAGTTAAGCTCGTCGGCCAGCAGCTTTCGGTGAAGGGTGCCAAGGGCACTCTAGATCTGAACATCCATTCGTCCGTTGAGATCGTTGAAGAAGCTGGTGAGCTGCGTTTCGCTGCTCGCAATGGCGATCAACAAACTCGCGCAATGGCCGGCACCACTCGTGCACTGGTTAACAACATGGTCCAAGGCGTAAGCCAAGGCTTCGAGCGTAAGCTCCAGCTGGTCGGTGTTGGTTACAAAGCGCAAGCAAAAGGCACAGTGCTGAACCTGGCTCTTGGCTTCTCGCACCCAGTGGATTACGAACTGCCGGAAGGCATCACCGCTGAGACTCCCAACCAGACCGATATCTTCATCCGAGGTATCGACAAGCAGTTGGTTGGTCAAGTGGCCGCTGAGATCCGCGACTTCCGCCGTCCTGAGCCATACAAAGGCAAAGGTGTGCGTTACGCAGACGAAGTCGTCCGCCGTAAAGAAGCCAAGAAGAAGTAGGGCATAGCAAATGACCGTCAAAAAAGTTACCCGACTGCGTCGCGCTCGCAAAGCACGCCTGAAAATGCACGAGCTAGAAGTCGTGCGTCTCTGCGTGCACCGCTCTTCGCAGCACATTTATGCCCAGGTCATTTCGGCCGACGGCAGCAAAGTCTTGGCGAGCGCCTCGACTTTGGACAAAGAACTGCGTGATGGTGCCACTGGCAACATCGACGCGGCCACTAAGGTTGGCCAGCTGGTCGCTGCGCGTGCGAAAGCCGCCGGTGTATCGCAAGTGGCTTTCGACCGTTCTGGCTTCAAGTACCACGGCCGCGTCAAGGCGCTGGCTGATGCTGCTCGTGAAGGCGGGCTGGAGTTCTAAGTTATGTCAAATAACGACCAAAAACGCGACGAAGGCTACATTGAGAAGCTGGTTCAAGTTAACCGCGTTGCAAAGACTGTAAAAGGCGGCCGTATCTTCACTTTCACCGCGTTGACCGTGGTTGGTGATGGTAAAGGGCGTGTTGGTTTTGGCCGTGGCAAGTCACGTGAAGTGCCTGCTGCGATCCAGAAGGCGATGGAAGCTGCTCGCCGCAACATGATCCAGGTTGATCTGAA
The DNA here is from genome assembly GCF_055283875.1 of Pseudomonas sp. HP_14. NCBI lineage: Bacteria > Pseudomonadati > Pseudomonadota > Gammaproteobacteria > Pseudomonadales > Pseudomonadaceae > Pseudomonas > Pseudomonas sp. HP_14. The sequence continues at coordinate 28,040 of NZ_JBTOQI010000004.1, forward strand.
TGGCACTACTCTGCAGTACGCAATGAAGTCCGCTCATGGCGCTTCGAAGGTGTACATGCAGCCTGCCTCTGAAGGTACCGGTATCATCGCTGGCGGCGCTATGCGCGCAGTGTTGGAAGTTGCCGGTGTTCAGAACGTATTGGCCAAGTGCTATGGCTCGACTAACCCGGTAAACGTGGTTCACGCCACCTTTAAGGGTTTGAAGGCTATGCAATCTCCTGAATCCATTGCTGCCAAGCGCGGCAAAAGTGTCAAGGAGATCTTCTGATCATGGCTACCGTTAAAGTAACGCTGATCAAAAGCATGACCGGTCGCATTCCTAACCACAAATTGTGTGTTAAAGGTCTGGGTCTGCGTCGCATCGGTCACACTGTAGAAGTGCTGGATACTCCCGAGAATCGCGGGATGATCAACAAGGCTTACTACATGCTGCGAGTCGAGGGTTAATCGATGAAACTCAATGATCTGAGTCCAGCGCCGGGTTCCCGTCGCGAAAAGCATCGTCCGGGCCGTGGTATCGGTAGCGGTTTGGGTAAGACTGGTGGCCGTGGTCACAAAGGTCAGACCTCCCGTTCCGGTGGCACTATTGCTCCGGGCTTTGAAGGCGGCCAACAGCCGTTGCATCGTCGTCTGCCAAAATTCGGCTTCGTTTCCCTGAAAGCTATGGACCGTGCAGAAGTGCGTCTGTCCGAACTGGCTAAAGTGGAAGGCGACGTTGTAACTGTGCAGTCCCTGAAGGATGCCAACGTGATCAACCAAAACGTACAGCGCGTGAAAATCATGCTGTCCGGCGAAGTTAATCGCGCTGTCACCATCAAAGGTATCGCAGCCACCAAAGGTGCGCGTGCGGCTATCGAAGCAGCTGGCGGCAAGTTCGAGGAATAAATGGCTAAGCAAGGTGCTCTCTCTGCGCTCGGCAAAGGCGGTATGTCTGAACTCTGGGCTCGTCTGCGTTTTCTGTTCCTGGCGATTATCGTCTACCGAATAGGCGCACACATCCCGGTTCCAGGTATTAACCCGGAGCGACTCGCAGACCTGTTTCGACAGAATGAGGGGACCATTCTTAGCTTGTTCAACATGTTTTCCGGCGGTGCGCTGGAGCGGATGAGCATTTTTGCACTGGGGATCATGCCGTACATCTCGGCATCGATCATCATGCAATTGATGACCGCCGTCAGCCCACAGCTGGAGCAGTTGAAGAAGGAAGGGGAAGCTGGCCGTCGCAAGATCAGCCAGTACACCCGCTACGGCACCGTCGTTCTGGCCTTGGTTCAAGCTATCGGCATGTCCGTTGGCCTGGCCGGTCAGGGCGTTGCGTTCTCTGCAGATATCGGCTTCCACTTCGTGGCTGTCACCACCTTTGTGGCTGGTGCGATGTTCATGATGTGGCTGGGCGAGCAGATTACCGAGCGCGGTGTTGGTAACGGTATCTCGATGTTGATCTTCGCAGGTATCGTGGCCGGTCTTCCGAGAGCGATCGGGCAGTCTTTCGAGTCTGCACGTATGGGTGATATCAATATTTTTGCCCTGGTTGCGATCGGTTTGCTGGCAGTAGCGATTATCGGTTTCGTGGTGTTCATTGAGCGTGGTCAGCGTCGTATTGCTGTTCACTACGCCAAGCGCCAGCAGGGCCGTAAGGTCTTTGCTGCGCAGACTAGCCACTTGCCGCTGAAAGTGAATATGGCCGGTGTTATTCCAGCTATTTTCGCGAGCAGCATTTTGCTGTTTCCAGCGTCGTTGGGTGCCTGGTTCGGTCAGTCTGAAGGTATGGGCTGGTTGCAGGACATCTCGCAGTCGATCGCTCCTGGTCAGCCGTTGAATATTCTGCTGTTTAGTGCAGGGATTATTTTCTTCTGCTTCTTCTATACGGCGTTGATGTTCAATCCGAAAGACGTAGCGGAAAACCTGAAGAAGTCCGGTGCCTTTATTCCGGGCATCCGTCCAGGCGAGCAGTCTGCACGCTATATTGATGGCGTTCTGACTCGCTTGACCATGTTCGGTGCTCTATATATGACGGCCGTCTGCCTGCTGCCTCAGTTTCTGGTGGTTGCAGCAAACGTACCGTTCTACCTTGGCGGGACCTCGTTGCTGATTGTGGTAGTGGTTGTGATGGACTTCATGTCCCAAGTACAATCGCACCTCGTTTCGCACCAGTACGAATCCCTGATGAAGAAAGCCAACCTGAAGGGCTACGGCAGCGGCATGTTGCGCTGAAGTACCCATAAGGTTCGAGGAGCTGGTAATGAAAGTTCGTGCATCGGTGAAAAAGCTGTGCCGTAACTGCAAGATTATTCGCCGCGAAGGTGTTGTTCGAGTAATTTGCAGCGCGGAACCACGTCACAAACAGCGCCAAGGCTGAGTGTGATCTGTGCTTAAGCCCAGCAGCTAGTGCGCTGCTGGGTTGATTATTTGTTATTACAGCGATATTATCTCGCGCCCTATTTCTTGGCTTCCGGGGCGTAGGTAGCTGTCAATTGGAGTCCCACTGAATGGCCCGTATTGCAGGCGTTAACATTCCAGATAACAAGCATACTGTTATCTCGCTGACCTACATCTATGGTGTTGGTCGCACCACTGCACAGAAAATCTGTGCAACCACTGGGGTTAACCCAGCGGCAAAGATCAAAGATCTGAGCGACGAGCAGATTGAACAGCTGCGTGGCGAAGTGGCGAAGTTCACCACTGAAGGTGACCTGCGTCGCGAAATCAACATGAAAATCAAGCGCTTGATGGATTTGGGCTGCTACCGCGGTCTGCGCCATCGTCGTGGTCTTCCAGTGCGCGGTCAGCGTACCAAGACTAACGCGCGTACTCGCAAAGGTCCGCGTAAGCCGATCCGCAAGTAATCGCACCAGCGCAACGACAGGAATTTAGTCATGGCAAAACCTGCTGCTCGTCCTCGTAAAAAAGTTAAAAAGACGGTGGTTGATGGCATCGCCCACATCCACGCTTCTTTTAACAACACAATCGTCACCATCACCGATCGTCAAGGTAACGCGCTGTCCTGGGCTACCTCCGGCGGTTCGGGTTTCCGCGGTTCTCGCAAGTCCACCCCGTTCGCTGCTCAAGTAGCTGCTGAACGTGCTGGTCAAGCTGCGCTGGAATATGGTCTGAAGAACCTCGACGTTAACGTCAAAGGTCCAGGCCCAGGTCGTGAGTCTGCTGTCCGTGCTTTGAACGGCTGTGGCTATAAGATCGCCAGCATCACCGACGTGACGCCAATCCCGCACAACGGGTGCCGTCCGCCGAAGAAGCGCCGCGTGTAATCCAGGAGACTGTAAGAAATGGCTCGTTACATTGGTCCAAAATGCAAGCTTGCTCGTCGTGAAGGCACCGATCTCTTTCTGAAGAGCGGCGTTCGCGCGATCGAATCCAAGTGCAACATCGAAGCAGCTCCAGGTATCCACGGCCAGCGCCGTGGCCGTCAGTCCGACTACGGCACCCAGCTGCGTGAGAAACAAAAAGTTCGTCGTATCTACGGCGTACTCGAGCGTCAATTCAGCGGTTACTACAAAGAAGCTGCCGGCAAGAAAGGCGCTACTGGTGAGAACCTGCTGCAATTGCTCGAATGCCGTCTGGACAACGTTGTATACCGTATGGGCTTCGGCTCGACTCGTGCCGAATCCCGTCAATTGGTTTCGCACAAGTCGATCAGCGTAAACGGCAAAACCGTTAACGTTCCGTCGTATCAGGTTCGTGCTGGTGACGTGGTTGCTATCCGCGAGAAAGCCAAGAACCAACTGCGCATCGTCCAGGCTCTCGATCTGTGTGCCCAACGTGGCCGCGTAGAATGGGTAGAAGTAGACACTGAGAAGAAATCGGGCGTTTTCAAGAACGTTCCAGCTCGCAGTGATCTGTCCGCCGACATCAACGAAAGCCTGATTGTCGAGCTCTACTCCAAGTAAGGGCTAGAAAATAGGTGCATCCATGCAGATTTCGGTAAATGAGTTCCTGACACCCCGCCATATTGATGTGCAGGTTGTCAGTCCAACCCGCGCCAAGATCACACTCGAGCCTCTCGAGCGTGGTTTCGGCCATACCCTGGGCAACGCGCTGCGCCGCATCCTGTTGTCCTCCATGCCCGGCTGTGCAGTAGTCGAGGCCGAGATTGACGGTGTACTCCACGAGTACAGCGCCATCGAAGGTGTACAGGAAGATGTAATTGAAATCCTGTTGAACCTTAAAGGTCTGGCTATCAAGCTGCACGGTCGAGACGAAGTTACGCTGACCTTGTCGAAGAAGGGTTCGGGGGTGGTTACCGCTGCCGATATTCAGCTGGATCATGATGTCGAGATCGTTAACCCCGATCACGTAATCGCTAACCTGGCGTCTAACGGCGCCCTGAACATGAAGCTCACCGTAGCTCGTGGTCGTGGTTATGAACCGGCAGACTCGCGTCAGAGCGATGAAGATGAAAGCCGCAGCATTGGTCGCTTGCAGCTTGACTCTTCGTTCAGCCCGGTTCGCCGTATCGCATACGTGGTGGAAAACGCCCGTGTCGAGCAGCGTACTAACCTGGACAAGCTGGTTATTGATCTGGAAACCAACGGTACTCTGGATCCTGAAGAGGCTATTCGCCGCGCTGCAACCATTCTGCAACAGCAGTTGGCTGCGTTCGTCGACCTCAAAGGTGACAGCGAACCAGTGGTAATCGAACAGGAAGACGAGATCGATCCGATCCTGCTCCGTCCGGTTGACGATCTGGAACTGACTGTACGTTCGGCCAACTGCCTCAAGGCGGAGAACATTTACTACATCGGCGACCTGATTCAGCGCACCGAAGTAGAACTGTTGAAGACTCCAAACCTTGGCAAGAAATCCTTGACTGAGATCAAGGACGTCCTGGCCTCCCGTGGTCTGTCCCTCGGCATGCGCCTCGACAACTGGCCGCCGGCAAGTCTTAAGAAGGACGACAAGGCGACTGCCTGATCGTCGTAATCACCGAACGTTGTGTTTGGTAAGGAATGAACCATGCGTCATCGTAAAAGTGGTCGTCACCTGAGCCGGACTAGCTCGCACCGTAAGGCCATGTTCCAAAACATGGCGGTGTCGCTGTTCGAGCACGAGCTGATCAAAACTACATTGCCGAAAGCTAAAGAACTGCGTCGTGTTGCTGAGCCGCTGATCACTTTGGCTAAAACAGACAGTCTGGCTAACCGCCGTCTGGCTTTCGACCGTACTCGTTCGAAAGCAATCGTTGGTAAGCTGTTCAACGATCTGGGCAAGCGTTATGCAACTCGCGAGGGTGGCTATCTGCGCATCCTGAAGTGCGGTTTCCGCACTGGCGACAACGCGCCTATGGCGTATGTCGAGCTGGTTGATCGTCCTGCTGGCGGTGAAGCTGTATCCGCTGAGTAAGATGTCAGTTTGAACAAGAAACCGGGCTCTGTGCCCGGTTTTTTGTTTTTCGGCTTAGCGTGTGTGGATTGGATATACCTATCGACAATCAAGATTTAATAAATTTTGCCGTGTAACAAAACTGGACAATAATCTCTGCCATGCCGATTAGCCGGTCGTTTTTGCCAGAGGAAAATTATTAATGAGCCAGTCCAAGACTCTTACCACCGCCAGCGGCGCTCCTGTAGCTGATAATCAGAATTCCCGCTCGGCCGGTCCGCGTGGCCCTTTGTTGCTCGATGATTTTCACCTGATCGAGAAGCTTGCTCATTTCAATCGTGAAAACATCCCTGAGCGTCGTGTACACGCGAAAGGCTCGGGCGCTCACGGTACTTTCACGGTCAGCCGTGACATCACCCAATACACCAGTGCCAACCTGTTTAATACAGTGGGTAAACAAACCCCTATATTTCTGCGTTTTTCCACCGTCGGCGGCGAACGCGGTTCGGCTGATACCGAGCGAGATCCGCGTGGGTTTGCTCTCAAGTTCTATACAGAAGAAGGCAACTGGGACATTGTGGGTAACAACACGCCGGTATTCTTCATTCGTGACCCGATGAAGTTTCCTGACTTCATCCACACCCAAAAGCGTCAGCCGCAGACCAACCTCAAAAACGCTCAAATGATGTGGGATTTCTGGTCGCATTCCCCTGAGGCTCTGCATCAGGTGACGATTCTGTTCTCGGACCGTGGCATCCCGGATGGCTATCGCCACATGCACGGTTTCGGCAGCCACACCTACAGTCTGATTAGCGCCACTGGTGAACGTCACTGGGTCAAATGGCACTACAAGACCCAGCAGGGTATCAAGAACCTCACGCCTGCCGATGCTGCGCGTATCGCCGGGACCGATCCGGACTACGCTCAGCGCGACCTGTTCACGTCTATTGAGAAAGGCGAGTTTCCGAAGTGGACCGTCTGCATTCAGTTGATGACTGAGGCGCAGGCTGCAACCCATCACGAGAACCCTTTCGACGTGACCAAGACGTGGTCGCAGAAAGAGTACCCGCTGATCGAGGTCGGTGAGATTGAGCTCAATCGCAACCCGCTTAACTACTTCGCCGAGGTAGAGCAGGCGGCGTTCGGCCCAAGCAACATGGTCCCTGGCGTCGGCCTGTCTCCAGATCGTATGCTTCAAGGGCGTGTTTTCGCTTACGCTGATGCTCACCGCTACCGTGTAGGTACAAATCACCAGCAGTTGCCAATCAATGCACCAAAGAATCCGGTACATAGCTATCAGCGTGACGGTGCAATGGCTTTCGGTAGCAACGGCGGTTCCGCGCCCAACTACGAGCCAAATAGCTACCTGGATGCGCCAAAGCAAGCGCCGCACTATGCTGAGCCGGGCTTGGCCCTTAGCGGGGCTGCTGATCGCTACGATCACCGCGAAGATGGCGATTACTACAGCCAGGCGGGGAAGTTGTTCAACCTCATGAGCGCGGAACAAAAGGCTCTGTTGATCGAGAACATTGCTGGCACGATGGCAGGTGTTTCCAGTGATGTGGTGCAGCGTCAGCTGCAGCATTTTTACAAGGCTGACGCCGCTTACGGTGAAGGTATTGCCAAAGCACTGGGCGTATCGTTGATGTAAGTCTAAGTGATAAACGGAACCGCCCTCATTTGGGCGGTTTTTCGTATCTGATCGCGGGTTTTTCGCTACTTTTTGTCGCTTTTTATCGCTTTGGCCAGTGACCTTCGCAGGCGGTTGGTTCAGACTATGCACTTTCAGGCAGGAGACGTGGGCGATGCTAGGCCACCCGGAAGTAATCGATTATCTCAATACGCTGCTGGTGGGCGAATTGGCAGCGCGTGACCAATATTTCGTTCATTCGCGTATGTACGAAGACTGGGGCTTTACCAAGCTCTACGAGCGTATCAATCACGAGATGGAAGAAGAGGCACAGCACGCCGATGCTCTGATGCGTCGTATCTTGATGCTCGAGGGTACTCCGCGGATGCGTCCTGATGACCTGGAGGTTGGTACTACGGTGCCCGAGATGTTCGCCGCTGATCTGCGTCTGGAATACAAGGTCCGTGCTGCTCTGTGCAAAGGCATTGAGCTTTGCGAGCTGCACAAGGACTACGTCAGCCGGGACATTTTACGTGTTCAGCTTGCCGATACCGAAGAAGATCACACGTATTGGCTCGAAAAGCAGCTGGGTCTCATCAAGACCATAGGCCTGGAAAACTACCTGCAATCGCAGTTCTGATTCCTCGCCAAGCTGCAAAAAAAGCCCCTGCACTTCAAGTGACAGGGGCTTTTTCGTTCCAGCGGTCAAACAGCGTCAGGCTTTATCTCTAAGCAGTAGCGGCTTGAGGTAGTGACCGGTGTAGGATTGCTCCATTTCAGACACTTGCTCAGGTGTTCCTACTGCAATGATCTGTCCGCCTTTGGAGCCGCCTTCCGGACCAAGGTCCACAAGCCAGTCGGCAGTCTTGATCACGTCCAGGTTGTGCTCGATAACCACCACGGTGTTGCCGTGGTCGCGCAGGCGATGCAGTACGTCCAGCAACTGCTGAATATCCGCGAAGTGCAACCCTGTGGTCGGCTCGTCGAGGATGTACAGGGTCTTGCCGGTGTCGCGCTTGGACAGTTCGCGGGACAGCTTCACTCGCTGCGCTTCACCGCCAGATAGCGTTGTCGCCGATTGACCCAGTTTGATGTACGAAAGGCCCACATCCATCAAAGTCTGTAGCTTGCGCGCCAGGGCTGGAACCGCATCGAAGAACTCGCGCGCTTCTTCAATGGTCATTTCCAGCACTTCGTGGATGCTTTTACCCTTGTATTTGATCTCGAGGGTTTCACGGTTGTAGCGCTTGCTCTTACACACGTCGCACGGCACGTAGATGTCTGGCAGGAAGTGCATCTCGACCTTGATCAGGCCATCACCCTGGCAGGCCTCGCAGCGACCGCCTTTGACGTTAAAGGAGAAGCGTCCTGGGCCATATCCCCGGGACCGTGACTCTGGTACGCCAGAGAACAGCTCGCGGATTGGCGTGAACAGCCCGGTGTAAGTTGCGGGATTGGAGCGCGGCGTACGACCGATCGGGCTTTGGTCAATATCGACGACTTTGTCCAGGTGCTCAAGACCTTTGATGCTGTCGTGGGTCGCCGCCTCCAGCGTGGTTGCGCCATTCAGTGCTGTCGCGCTGAGCGGAAACAGCGTGTTGTTGATCAGCGTTGATTTGCCCGAGCCGGAAACGCCAGTCACACAGGTCAACAGGCCAATTGGAATTTCCAGATCGACGTTGCGCAAGTTGTTGCCACGGGCGCCCTTGAGGGTCAGTGACAGCTTTTTGTTGCGCGGCGTGCGTTTGGCTGGCACTGCGATCTTCACGCGGCCGGAGAGGTACTTACCGGTGAGTGAGTCGGGGTGTGACATGACTTGGTCCGGTGTACCTTCTGCAACGATGTGCCCACCGTGCACACCAGCACCTGGACCGATGTCGACCACGTAATCGGCAAGGCGAATAGCATCTTCGTCATGCTCCACCACAATCACCGTGTTGCCGATATCGCGCAGATGCTTGAGTGTGCCCAACAACCGGTCGTTGTCTCGTTGGTGCAGCCCGATCGAAGGCTCATCGAGGATGTACATCACGCCGACGAGGCCGGCACCAATCTGGCTGGCCAGACGAATACGCTGAGCCTCACCGCCCGACAGGGTGTCAGCGCTACGATCAAGCGTCAGGTAATCAAGGCCGACGTTGACCAGAAACTGCAGGCGCTCGCGAATCTCTTTAAGGATTTTGTCAGCGATTTCGCCACGACGTCCGGTCAGCTTCAGCACACCGAAATATTCGGTGGCATCGCCGATTGGCATGTTCGTGACGGCTGGCAACGTCTTTTCACCCACCCACACGTGACGAGCCTCGCGACGCAGGCGAGTACCGCGGCAATCCGGGCAAGGTTGCGTGCCAAGAAACTTGGCCAGCTCTTCGCGAACGGTCGCCGACTCGGTTTCCCGATAGCGACGTTCCAGATTGGGCACGATGCCTTCGAAGGGGTGAGCGCGTTTGACGATGTCGCCACGATCATTCAGATAGCGGAAGTCAACATTCTGCGAGCCGCTGCCGTTAAGTAAAGTCTTCTGAATGTCGGCAGGCAGTTCCTTGAACGGTACTTCCAGGCTGAAATCGTAATGCTTGGCCAAAGAGCCGAGCATCTGGAAGTAATACACGTTGCGCCGGTCCCAGCCGCGTATCGCGCCTTCCGCCAGCGTCAATTCGGCATTCACCAGTCGTTTGATGTCGAAGAACTGCTTCACACCCAGGCCGTCGCAAGTCGGACAGGCACCAGCCGGGTTGTTGAAGGAGAACAGCTTGGGCTCCAGCTCGCTGATCGCGTGGCCGCAGATCGGGCAGGCGAAGCGGGCAGAGAAAATCATTTCTTCGCCGGGCTCGTCATCCATCGGCGCGACCCAGGCGATACCGTCGGCGAGCTTCAGAGCAGTCTCAAAAGACTCTGCCAAACGCTGCTGCAAGTCGGCTCGCACTTTAAAGCGGTCGACCACCACATCGATAGAGTGCTTCTTCTGTTTATCCAGTTTTGGCAGCTCATCGAGCTCACAGAGACGGCCATCAACCCGGGCGCGTACGAAACCCTGGGCGCGTAATTCTTCGAACACCGACAAGTGCTCGCCCTTGCGTTCACGAACAACCGGGGCCAACAGCATCAATTTGCTGCCTTCAGGTTGCGCCATAACCAGGTCAACCATCTGGCTAACAGTTTGCGCTTCCAGCGGAATGTCGTGATCCGGGCAACGAGGCTGACCTACACGTGCGTATAAAAGACGCAGATAGTCGTAGATCTCTGTGATCGTGCCCACGGTCGAGCGAGGGTTGTGAGAAGTGGATTTCTGCTCAATGGAAATTGCCGGCGACAGACCTTCAATCGTGTCGACGTCCGGCTTTTCCATCATCGAAAGGAATTGCCGGGCATACGCTGAAAGTGATTCGACATAGCGCCGTTGCCCTTCGGCATACAGCGTGTCAAAAGCCAACGACGATTTGCCAGAGCCGGAAAGCCCGGTAATTACGATCAGCTTGTCGCGTGGCAGGGTCAGGTCAATATTTTTCAGGTTGTGGGTTCGGGCCCCACGAATCAGGATCTTGTCCAAAGTGGCCTCGCACGGCGGGCGTCGAAAACGTAGGAGTATACGGATAAATACTGGATGGATGCACACTATCTGGTCGGCTCTTGTAGCCTTAAATGAAGACTGTGTCATCTAGGCGTGTCATAGCGTCGCGATATACCCCGTCAATCGATGGGACTGGTAGAATCGCCGCCGGTTCACACGAGGTTTTTCCATGCACGATCCCCACAGCGAGCGAATGAGCGGCGGCGAGACCCGCGCGGCAGGCGGTCTTGCACTGGTTTTTGCGTTTCGCATGCTCGGCATGTTCATGGTGTTGCCCGTGCTGGCCACCTATGGCATGGATCTGGCGGGGGCGAGCCCTGCGCTGATCGGTCTGGCAATCGGTGCCTACGGCCTGACCCAAGCCTTCCTGCAAATCCCTTTCGGGATCATTTCCGACCGCATCGGCCGTCGCCCGGTGATCTATTTCGGCTTGATCATTTTTGCCTTGGGCAGCGTGTTGGCGGCCAGCGCCGATTCGATCTGGGGAATCATCGCAGGGCGCATCCTGCAAGGCGCAGGTGCGATATCCGCGGCGGTCATGGCGCTACTCTCGGATCTGACCCGCGAACAGCACCGCACGAAAGCGATGGCCATGATTGGCATGACCATCGGCCTGTCGTTTGCCATCGCTATGGTTGTTGGCCCGATCCTGACCAGCGCCTTCGGTTTGTCCGGTCTGTTTCTTGCGACCGGTGGCATGGCTTTGCTCGGCGTTGGCATTGTCGCTTTCGTGGTGCCGAAAAATACCGGCACCTTGCAGCATCGTGAATCCGGTGTAGCACGTCAGGCATTGGGCCCAACGTTGCGCCACCCGGATCTGCTGCGTCTGGATTTGGGTATCTTTGTGTTGCACGCGATGCTCATGTCAAGCTTCGTCGCCTTGCCGCTCGCGCTGGTCGAAAAAGCCGGTTTGCCCAAGGAGCAGCACTGGTGGGTCTACCTTACGGCGCTGCTGATCTCATTTTTCGCAATGATTCCATTCATCATTTATGGTGAGAAAAAGCGTCAGATGAAGCGTGTGCTCATTGGTGCGGTCGCCGTACTGATGCTCACTGAACTATTCTTCTGGGAGTTTGGGGACACGTTGCGAGCACTGGTCATCGGGACAGTGGTATTCTTCATCGCGTTCAACCTGCTGGAAGCGTCTTTGCCGTCATTGATCAGCAAAGTGTCACCGGCTGGCGGAAAAGGTACGGCGATGGGGGTTTATTCCACCAGCCAGTTCCTTGGTTCGGCCGCAGGTGGGATACTCGGCGGCTGGTTGTTCCAGCATGGCGGGCTCGACGTGGTGTTCCTTGGTGGTGCTGCGATGGCCGCCATCTGGCTGGCAGTTGCAGTGACCATGCGTGAACCGCCTTACGTGACGAGCCTGCGTCTGCCCTTGTCGCCTGAAGCCCTGCGTGATGCGGGCCTGGCAGACAGGCTCAAGGCCGTAGAAGGCGTAACGGATGCAGTGGTGGTTGCGGAAGAAGCAGCCATTTACATCAAATTAGACACAGAACTATTGGATCGCGCGACTCTGGAGCGGATGGTCAACCCAGCCACTCAAGCGTGCGAAGCCTAGGAGAACGTTATGGCCCGTGGGGTTAACAAAGTTATATTGGTCGGCACATGCGGCCAGGATCCCGAAGTTCGCTACCTGCCTAACGGTAATGCCGTGACCAACCTGAGTCTGGCAACCAGCGAACAATGGACTGACAAACAAACCGGTCAGAAAGTCGAAAAGACTGAATGGCACCGTGTGTCGATGTTCGGCAAAGTCGCCGAAATCGCTGGCGAGTACCTGCGTAAGGGCTCCCAGGTTTACATCGAAGGCAAGCTGCAAACCCGTGAGTGGGAAAAAGACGGTATCAAGCGTTACACGACTGAAATCGTCGTCGACATGCAAGGCACCATGCAGTTGTTGGGCGGCCGTCCACAAAACGACGGCGCTCCACAGGGCCAAGGCGGCAATTACCAGAACTCCGTTCCACGTCCTCAGCAGTCGCGTCCACAGCAGTCCGCGCCTCAGCAACAGCCACAACGCGAGTCCCGCCCGGCTCCGCAACAACAAGCGCCACAGCCAGCTGCTGATTTCGACAGCTTTGATGACGATATTCCGTTCTAATGTGGACCTAGGGCACTTTGTAAAGTAAATACAGAGGACCAACCCCTGTTTTTACATAGAGTTAGCCCCAAAAAAGAACCATAAAAAGCCCCACGTTTTTGTAAAGAAACGTGGGGCTTTTGCTTTACACCCGTTTGAAGGGCTCTTCCGCCTGTGGGCTGTTTGCCTTTGCCAGCGCCCAAAAGGCGCTGGCCTGCTTTGCGTTAAAAAATAAAGTGCGGGCCATCTGAAGGTCTGTACCTGCGAGTGGCACGGTCTGTCTGACGATGCAAGCCTTCAGTGTGAGGAACCAGAAAGAGAGCGTGTGCTTGTCTGCTCGCCTAAGGCCGCTTTTGCTCGTTTCAAGGGTGTGGGTTGATGGTTGCCGTTGATAACGTCAGCAGAATAGTTACCGCGTGCCTAGAGATGTGACATGCCCCGTGACGCCCCTTCAATAATAAAGCAACTACAAGCCATCGAGCCTGATGCTCCAGGCGTGCCTCGCTGGTGAGAGGGTCTTGCAGCATGTTGTTACTGTGAGCATGTCCACCGGGGGGCTTTGCGATCACAAAGCCGTCAGGCCATCAGTAGACACCATGGTGGCAAAACAGTAGCTTGCTGCGCAGGCGTCTCGAAAACCTTTCGTGGAGCGCGCCGAACAGGACAAGGCGATAGGCCGAGAGACAGGAGGTTGAATGTTTGAGCCCATAGAAGCACTGGATATCTACAACAAAAACGTCAATATTCTGATCGGCTCGGGCGCATCGGCGGATTTTTTTCCCACCCTGGGGTTGCAGATGGTGATGTGCATGGCAACTGGGAGACGATTGAAACGCTATCGACCAAGTATGCGCTGCGCCCCGAAAAGAACGCGGCGCTGTTCATGCACTACTACAACACGTGCATCCATCCGGTAAAGACCTTTACTCCGGCAGCGATTGCTACGCCTGAGGGACTGGAGATCCTTCAACACTACGAAGTGCTTTTGCGTACGTTATTAGGGTTTCTAGACAGGAGAAAGGACGCCAAGCTTGAGCATTGCAGAGCGACGCATCAAACGCTTGGGAAGCGAAAATGACCGTTTTAAAGCCGAGAATGCCAGTCTCTTGGAGAGATTTCTCAAATGGCAGTACAACGCTTACCAGCATGGTGTATCAAAGGAGAAGCTTGATGCGAAGCTGCCAGCGAGTGATCGCGACTCGTCAGAAATTAGGTCGCCGTTAATCGCGACTCCTCAGAAAAGATGTTTAATAAGTAGCAGGCAGCAAATAACAGGAGCGAACTTTTTCACAGTCCATTCGACTTCGAAGTAAGACGAATTATTTTCGTGACTACTGTGCATCGTGGCACGTTCAAATTTTGCGGGATTGTGGCTGTTAGTCCCCCAAAAAATCTTTATATTTAGAAAGAATTGACCAAGATTCTTCTGCCTTGGACTGGGCATAATTAATGTACTTCGGCAAATGAGCTGAAATTATGACTACTATAGTATTCGCTTTGCTGGCGGGATTGTGGTAGAATCGACTTGGGTGTAAGTTATTTGGAGTGTCCGGTTTGTTTTACTACTATGGTCGAAAAAAACAGATAGCGAAATATTATCCTCAGCCCAGTCATGAGATGATTATCGAGCCGTTTGCAGGGGCGGCTGCATATTCATTTCATGGGGATAATTGGAGGAAAGAAGTTCTTCTTATCGAGAAAGATAAGAGGGTGGCAGATATTTGGGATTGGCTGATCAACGAAGCTACTGCTCAAGAGATCAAATGTCTTCCGGATCTTAAGCCAGGTGAGAAAAGCTCTGAGTTCCTTCATATTATCCATGCTGCAACTAAGCAGGCTTTTAAATATAAGAACATCAAAGTGACTCCGGTTTTGGCGAGGAATTGGGAAATTAGTAAGCGGATTATGGCCGAAAATCTTGACAAGGTCTCGCATTGGAAAGTTGTTTGTGGGGATTTTTCTTCGGCGCCAGATGTAGAAGCTACTTGGTTTATAGATCCACCTTATAAAAGTGAGCCTGGTATGGGGTATCACTATTCTAGTGCTCTACTAAATTATGAAGAATTGGCCAGGTGGGCTCAAGGTAGGAAGGGAGAGGTGATATTTTGTGAGGGGCTTTTTGGTGATTACCTACCTTTCAAGTCTCTTCTGGACTTGAAAGGAGTTGCAGGTAAGGTCAGCAAGGAAGTGATTTATTATCAGGGGGAGTTGAAAAAAGGACAGCTTGAAATTTTCAGTTAGTCAGCTTTGAATTTTAAAAGGCGCTGATATCGTGTCACGTATTTTGGATCGTCTATTAACGTGACCCAGCCATTACCCATTTTTTCTTTGCCGCTACTGCTCATGCCTGTAACTTTCGTATTTCGGCCAGTTGTTCCGCTAATGGCTCCCCAATCATCCTCTGATAGGTCTGAGCTATAAAAAGCACCCGTGATGGCTGGGTGGTTGAAATTCTGCCCATCCTCTACAAAGTCCCAGACTATTCCTAAAAGTTCTTGGACCTCTCTATGGTGAGCCTGCCAGGTAATTCCGGTCAGGTTATCTATACGCGTTACGCCCGCCCTTAAATTTGCACCTGTGGTGATGTTTCCCACCGTGCATTTTATTTCAAGCCCTTCTGGATAGTTTCTAAGTTTCTCTTCTGAAGAGTCTGCCGCCGAAGCGGGAACTATGTCAGGGTGCCCTTTTTCAATCGGGTTTACAATACCGCCCGTAAGGTTCGCTACGGTATTGCAAAATATTGCTCCAATCATCGCACTTGTTGTTTTGTAATCTATGCTTTTAAATAGATTTGACGGTAAGTCGGAAAGAATGGTGTTTGTTTGTTCGACTGCTTGCGTAATGTTTTCAGCGTCTACGGAAAAACCTACTTCAATAGCGAAGTTTTCATTGCTTTTGTAGTTCATGAATTTCCTTTTCGATCTCTAATATAATATCGCTGGCGTTGATGTTTAATGCGGCGGCAATTTTGAACAGGACCGGGAGTGTCGGTGATTTTAATCCGCGCTCAATTTGACTCACATAAGTTCGGTGGATTCCCGCCATAGCTGCTAGCTCTTCTTGTGAAAAGTTAGTAAGTTTTCGTTGGCGAGTTACTACTAGCGCAAGCGCCTGATTTATTTTGCTCATCTAGTAATGGTTGCATGGTCGAGTCTGTCGGTCTACAGACTATAGTATTCGCTCTACGCGTATTTTCGCGGCTACTGTGCCTGTATGGCAGCTTAGTAGAGATTTGAGGGGGGCAAGATATTAGTGGAGATTGATGTATATCTGGAGAGACTAACCGTGGGAACCAAGATGATTAGGTAGGATCTTTCAAAAATTTTCCAGCAATCCAGCGCTTGTTACGTTACTTGCAGTCCTGAAGCTGAGCCGTGGCTGGTAATATAGTTGTATTAGCTTGGTTGGTTCTGTCTAGATTTATACGAGGGCTGACTATGTAGGTTATAGGCAGGCTATGGGGGAGGCCATATAAGGAAAATCGACGTGTAACAGGAAGTGAGCCCCACTATGGGGAAGGGGCTACAGGATGGTTGCTGTTTCCAGAGCAGTGACTTTTTTATTTGCCGATGGGGAGTTTCCGCTCATTATTTGTAAAATTTAGTCCGCGTTGCCCGGCAAAAATTTACAAAATATTTAAGTTTTTATTTTGTTTGTTTCATAAAAGATTGATTTTAATGATTTTATGCATGGGTTTAATTGGTTTTAGTATTAATAACCATTCTAGGATATCTCTGGCTTAGCCTGTACCGGTTGCCTAAAAACCCCGAGAGCGTTGCTCTCGGGGTTTTTTATGGGGTATGAATCAGGCGTCTTGCAGATTTCTACTCGATCGAGCTGCTCTGCCTGCGAGTCGCTCTTGAAAGTGCGGGTCTAAGTAAATCCGTGTCCGTTTGTGCTGGCCGCTGCATTCGCCCATCGGCCTCCTTGCCAAGTCTCCATCCCAGATAGCCCCACAGCAGAGCGCAGACGGCACCGACCACTGCCACCAGTCCGGCTCCCTGGCCGAGCATGTCCAACACGCTTTTGGCCCAGCCGCTGAGGGCGTCACCGGCGCGATAGACAATCGTATCGATGACATTTTTTGCCTTGTACTTACTCTCGGCGTCCAGGGGCGCAAACAGCATTTCCCGACCGGGCCTAACAAAGGCGTACTCGCCGATACGACGCACAATCATCAGCGTTGCGAGCATGGCGAAACTCGGCGCCAGCGCCAGGCCGACGAAGCCGATGCACATCAACAATGGCACGATCGCCAGCAGGACTCGCACACCGAGCCGTTGCGCGATGCGACCGGTTAGAAATATCTGTGAGAGAAGTGCCCCAGCCTGGACTATCAGGTCAATGGTGCCGAACACCCGGATCTGCTCTTGCCTATTCGGAAACAGCTCGGCCACCAAACGTGCCTGCTCGAAATAGAGAAACGTGGTAACGGTAGCCAACAGAATCACGAAGCCCGCAATTCCCAGCAGGTAGGGCGATTGCAGCACGCGGGTGATGCCACTAAAGGGATTGCCGGGCAATGGCTTGCGTGTGCTTTCAGATGCTGTTGCGCCGGGTCTGCCTGCGCCGCCGGTTTCCCGCCAGCGCATCAGTGAAAACTTGAGGGTTAGCGCGATGCCCAGTAACAGCCCAGCCAGGAGTATCAGACCCGACTCGCCGATGCTGTTGACCAGTAATGCACTGAGGCCTGGCCCAATCAGGCCGCCGACACTCGCACCCGCAGCAATGAAGGCAAACAAGCGCTTGGCCTGGGCGCCGTCGAACACATCAGCCATCAGGCTCCACGCGACCGAGACGACAAACAGGTTGTAGACCGATATCCATACGTAGAACAGGCGAGCCATCCAGATACTTTCGCCATATGACTGAAACAGCGCGGCGAAAATCAGCAGGTTTACGCAGAAGAATCCGTAAACCCAGTCGATGAAATGCAGGCGCGGAACCCTGGAACTGAGCCATGCGAATAGAGGAACAGCGGCGAGCATGACGAAGAATGTCGCGGTAAATAACCATTGCAGATTTTCCACGCCCGCCGAAATACCCATGGACTCGCGAATGGGGCGCAGCATGAAGTAGCCGGTAAACAGGCAGAAAAATAAGAGAAAGCCAGACAGGGCAGGGCGCAGTTCCTGATCCTCGGCATTGATGGTGGCGCTCAGACGGTGCAAGACAGAGGGCGTGCTCATAGAGGCTCCTGAAAAGTGAGAGGCGAGACACGGACGCATGTCCGTGTCGCTGCATTCAGGGGTAGGTGACGCCGGTGAGGCGTTCCGAGAGTTGCCAAAATTTTTCTACGTCGTCTTGCGCTACAGCGGCCGGAGGGACTGTCGCAAATCCCAAGGGGCCGCGTTTTTCCTCTTCGCCGATCGGGCCGTAATACGCGCCGCCGACGGCTTCAGGCGCGGTAGCTGCATACAGGGACGACAATGCACCTTGCGCCGCTGAATGGTATTTTTCGCGATCCTGGGCCCATTCCTGGCCGAATTTACTGTCCAGGCCAGGGCCGCGCGCAATCAACTCAGTGACCGCAACACCGGGGTGCACCGCTATGCTGCGAACACCCCAATGATTGATATCACTGCGACGCTGCAGCTCAAAAGCCCACTTGAGTACGGCCAATTTGGATTGTGCATAATTAGCAAAGGGGTTGTAGCTCTGTTCGGCCTGCAGGTCCTGGTAGTTCATCTGGCCACGAGCGGCGGCGATGCTCGACAGACTCACGACTCGGGCGTCATCGCTCTGCCGTAGCAAAGGCATCAACAAGCCTGTCAGGGTAAAGGGCCCTAGATAGTTAGTTGCCAGTTGCAGTTCAAGGCCATTTGCAGATGTGCCCCGTTGCGGTGGCGACATGATGGCGGCGTTGTTGATTAATACGTCGAGCCGCGACAACCGGCCTTTGAGACGATCGGCAAGGCTGCGAACCGAGTCCAGGTTGGCCAGATCCACCGTTTCGAACTGTACGCTGGCACCTGGGACTTCCTGACGTATGCGGGTGATCGTTTCTTTGCCGCGCTCAGGATTACGCGCGGCAATGATCACTTGAGCGCCAGCACGGGACAGGGCCAGTGCGTCCTCGTAGCCCATGCCGCTGGTGCCGCCTGTGATCAGGATGATTCGGCCTCTCTGCGAGGGAATATCGCCCGCCGTCCAGTCAGGTTTCGGCGGGATTCGGCTGGCAGCTTCAACAGTGACTGCGCCTGTCAGAGCCAGTCCCGCCACCAGCGTTTTGGTCATCGTCATGAGTTGACGCGCGATGCTCGCGGTGCCGGTTTCAAGAGCGTTGGTTGTGCTCCGCATATCGGTGTCCTGATCGTCGTTTAAAGGGATGACCGGCCTCCAGGTGGGCAGTCGGTCGACGCAGACGATTATCACCGTACGGTCTGATCCCGATAATCCAGGCAGAGGTGGACGGCTCGTACGGGCAGCCGTACAGTTGGCCACCAATAATGGAGGCGTCATGCGTCAACCCAACCTGAGTGATGTGGCGGTTTTTGCCACTGTGGTCGAGTTCGGAGGTTTCAGGGCGGCAGCACAGAAATGCGGGATTTCTGCGTCGTCTCTGAGTGATTGCATGCGTCGCCTGGAGCGCGAGGTGGGGGTGCGTTTGCTCAACCGAACGACTCGCAGTGTTACCCCAACTGCCGCTGGTGAGCGCTTGCTTGAGCGCTTGCGTCCAGCGCTTGATGAGATTGGTGCCGCGTTCAACGATCTGGATGATGAATCGCAGCGTCCAGTGGGCAACTTGAAGCTGAATGTGCCGGTCCCGGTAGCGCGTTATTTGATGCCCGATCTGCTGACTCGCTTTCTCAGGCTTTATCCTGGCGTGAACGTCGAGGTGACCATGGAGAACACCTTCATCGATGTCATTGCGGCAGGGTATGACGCCGGTGTGCGTTATGAGGAGAGTCTGGCCAAAGACATGATTGCGATACCCATAGGCCCGCGTCGGCAGCGCTTCGTCGCGGCGGCTGCACCGGCCTATCTGGCTGCCCGTGGAACGCCTCTACATCCCTCGCAACTGACGGATCATGACTTGCTTGGCCACCGTTTTGAAAGCGGTAAAGTCGGGATCTTCGAGTTTGAAAAAGAAGGCAAGACGTTGCGTATTCCACCCAATGGGCAGCTGTTGACCTCTTCTCATGATCTCAAGATCAGCGCCGCCATCAATGGATTTGGCATCGTCTATACCTTCGAGGATTTCATCCGCGAGCCTCTTTCGGATGGCCGCTTGACGCCTGTTCTTCAAGATTGGTGGCAGTCTTTCGATGGCCCCTATCTTTATTATCACGGGCGTCGCCATATGCCCTCACCGCTAAGGGCCTTCGTCGATTTTATAAAGGAGCAGGCCCCCGCTGAAATGTCGGGCAATAGCGGGATCGACTGATTACAACCCCAACTCCGACAACCCCGGGTGATCATCCGGGCGGCGTCCCAGCGGCCAGTGAAATTTGCGCTCGGACTCCTTGATCGGCATGTCGTTGATGCAGGCGAAACGGTTGGCCATCAGACCGTTTGCGTCGAACTCCCAGTTCTCGTTGCCGTATGAGCGGAACCAGTTGCCCGAGTCATCGTGCCATTCATAGGCGTAGCGCACCGCGATACGGTTATCGGTGAAGGCCCACAATTCTTTGATCAACCGGTAATCCAGCTCTTTGGCCCATTTACGGGTCAGGAAAGCTTTAGCTTCCTCGCGGTTACTTGCGAACTCGGCGCGGTTACGCCACCGGGTATCGAGCGTATAGGCCAGTGCGACTTTTTCAGGATCTCGACCATTCCAGCCATCTTCAGCCAGGCGGACTTTCTGGATCGCGGATTCCCGGGTGAAGGGCGGCAAAGGCGGACGGGTTTCAGTGCTGGATGACATGGCATAACCTCTGGACGAAGAGTGGATGATCAGCTTGCAGCGGGAGCAGGATTTTGCAGGGCAGACTTCAAGAGTAATTGCGCCATGTCCCTGGCACTGTCGGCGGCGCTGTGGTCGCCCATGACCAATGCGAGGGTGATGGCGCCGTCGATCAGGATCAGCAGTTGTTTGGCCAGCGTTTCGGGTTGATCAATGTTCAACTCCTGACAAAGCTCCAGGGCGTAGTCAAAGAGCTTCTGTTTGTGCGTTTTTGCCAACTGCCGGATCGGGTCTTCAGGGTTGCCGATCTCACCCGCAGTATTGATAAACGCGCAGCCACGAAAACCTTCAGACTTGAACCAGCCCTTGAGCACCGTGAACATTTCAAGAATGCGCGCTTCGGGGGTGGCTGCCTTTTCGGTTTCGCATCGAAACCATTGCATCCAGCGCACGTCACGAGCGCTGAGTGCTTTCACGGCCACGTCTTCTTTGGTGGCGTAATATCGATAGATGCTTTTGCGCGCAACGCCGGACGTTCGCACCAGCAAGTCCATGCCCATGGCATGAATCCCGTTGGTGTAGATGAGTTGTTCGGCGGTTTGCAGGATTTTGTCCTGCACGGCTGTGGTCGATGTCTTATTCATGGCTAAAGAGTAGAACGATCATTCTACTCTGGTCAAGAGGTCGAGGTTTTCATGGTCCAACACCGAACTTGTCCGACGTATACGGATCAGTTCCTATTGCCTGATTACCAGAGGAGCGCCCCGCGCTTGTTGAACTTCAAGTCGTCCATCGTCCTGCTTTGCGCGCTGCTCTTTGCTGGCAGCTTCAACTTGCAGGCTGCCGAGCAAGTGGCGGCTGCTCCCGCTGCTCCTGCAGATGCGGCACCTGATGCTCCAGCAACGCCTGCTGCGCCGGAAATTCTCGTGCGGGGCGGGCTGTTGGGTGTAATCAGTTCCAGCATTGATGATGTACAGGACACCCTGTCGCTGGATGGCCGACTGCTCGACAGCTGGCGCCTGCGCGCTGACCGGGCAGCCGATGAGCTGGACAAGCTGGTCAACAAGCCGACCTCGCGTTCCAAGTGGGGCGTTGTCGGCGACTTCCTGATGCTCTCGGTGGTGTGGATCGGCGCTTTTGCCGCATTGACCACCCTAGGCAGCTTCGTTGTCATGCGTCTGAGCCGCCGTCCGTTTTTCCAGGTACGTGAACGCAGCCAGGCGTTGCTTGGCTATGTATTGCCCTACACCTTGCCCGCGTTGATCAGCCTGCCGCTGACGCTGTATGCCAGCCACTTCCTGACGGCTTCGGTAGGACGTGCGTTGGCGCTGTGTCTGGCTTACTCCACCAGTAGCGGCATCGTCTCCACCTCCGTGTTGTTGTGCGTGATCGTCATGTTCAACTACGGTCACAAGCGTGCTGCTGTGCGAATGATTCGCCGTTTCAGCCCCAAACCGCTGTTCGTTATCGGTTTCATGGCGGCGCTCAGCGACGCGTTGACCAGCCCGCAGATCGCTCGCCAGATCGGTAATAACGTCACTACCAGCGTTGCAGTGTTTACCGGGCTGTTTGCGTCAGTCGTGTTCTGCATGTTGGTGATCAAGGTGCGTCGGCCTATCGCGCATCTGATACGCAACCGCTCGCTAAGCAGCCGCTTGGCTCGACCCGCGTTGCAAGAGTCTCTGAAGGTATTCTCAAACCTTTGGTATCTGCCGATTCTGCTGATGATCCTTGTCTCGGCTGTGAGTTTGATCGGCGCTGGAGAAGACAGCCAGAAGGCTTTGCGCTGTGCGTTGTTCACCACAGTGCTGCTGATTGCCACAGTGTTCCTGAGCACGGTATTCCAGCACCTGTTCAAGCCAGCCAACGTTGAGGGGCGCGGCGGGCATATCTACAAAGCGCGGTTGTTGAATCTGGCACATGGGCTGACGCGGATTATTCTGGCGGTGGCGTTTATTGAAATCCTCGGCCAGATCTGGGGCTTTTCGCTGTTCGAGTTTGCTCAGAGCAACAGCTTGGGGAGAGCGATCGGTGAGTCGCTCAGCAGCATCGGTCTGATCTTCATGGTCACCTGGATGCTATGGGTGGTGCTGGACACGGCCATTCAGGAAGCGCTGAAAACGCCGCTCAATCATCGTTCGTCGCGTCAGCCCAGTACGCGAGTCAAGACCATCCTGCCGCTGCTGCGTAACGCGATAAAAATCATTCTGGTGGTGATCTGTGCCATTACCACTATGGCGAATCTGGGCATCAACGTCGCGCCGTTGCTGGCCGGTGCCGGTGTCGTAGGTCTGGCGATTGGTTTCGGTTCGCAGCAATTGGTACAGGACGTGATCACCGGGCTGTTCATCATCATTGAAGACACCTTTTCCATCGGTGATTGGGTGGTGCTGAGCACCGGGCATTCCGGAACCGTTGAAAGCCTGACCATTCGTACTGTGCGCTTGCGCGACGGTAAAGGTTTTGTGCATTCGGTTCCGTTTGGGCAGATCAAAGCAGTGACCAATCAATCGCGGCAGTTTGCTTATGCGTTCTTCTCCGTGCAGTTCACTTACGACTCCAACATCGACAGCGCGCTCTCACTGATTCGCGAAGTGGGGCAGTCGATCACTGAAGACATTTTGCTCAAGAGCAATCTGCAAGGGCCGCTGGAGGTATTTGGCGTGGATCGAATGGATCTCAACGGCGTGGTGCTCACCGCGCAGTTCCGGACATCCTCCGGCGGGCAATACAGTGTTGGCCGTGCGTTCAATGAGCGGCTGAAAAAGCTTGTGGATAAGTCCGATGACGTGCGCTTCGCGCAAACTTATCCACAGACCGTGATCAGCCCGAGTGCCGGACACGTGCAGCAGCTTTCAGTCGACAGAGATGCGCAACCGGCATCGGGCAAAGGCAATGTGGTGAACGTCGATGGCTCGGAGAGCCCGCCGGTCAAACCCGCTTAACTTATGACTTGTGGGCGCTGGCCAAGTGTCCATCACACCGTGCGGCCTCGCGCCAAACGGTGGACCTGTAGGAGCGCACGAGCACCGCGAGGCCGCGATAGCGATGTATCAGACAGACCGCCATCACGGCCTCGCGGTGCTCGTGCGCTCCAGGTTTGATAGTCGCAGAGCTTGCTCGCGATGAGGCCTTCACGTTCAGCGCAACAACCTGTCGCGTACCTGCGCCATCGCTTCCTGATTCAGCTCCAGCCAGTACTGCGGCTTGCCCGCAATAATTGCCGCAGCCGGAATGCCGTCTCGGTACACCAGTCTGTTGCCTGCCAGCGCCGGGACTTTGCTGCCCGGCAATAGCGTACCGACGAGATTCAAAGGGTCCACAGCGCTCAGGCTGATCAGGCTGCCGTCCAAGGGTTGCTTGCGGATTTCCCGAAGCACTGGAATCGCTTCCGCCAAAGCAAATTGCTCACCTGCCAGGCCACTGACAAACCTTCCGCCCCGTATTTCGCCTCGGGCTTCAAGGCGATGAAAGGTGCGCAGTAATTCTCGCCAACTCGGTAACCAATCAGCTTCACGCTCCAGCAATCGCCAGAACACCACGCCATAGCGCCGCAACAAGGTCATCGCAACGTGTTCCAGTATTTCTGGGGAGGTGGACTGAGGGCGCATGTTCGTGGGAGTGGCGGGGCGCGAAGAGCGCTTCAGCAACGCCCAGCGTCCGGCATCGTCCATCCCGCCGATAAACGCCCCGCGATTGCGTCTGCTGGTGTGCGCAGACCGTTTGCTGGCAGGCGTGATCAAGGCGCGCAGTCCGGCAAAGCTGTCGGCATTGACCAGTCCGGCCGCCACCAGTTCTTGCAGGGCGATTTCCAGTTCGGCTCGCAGCAAGTGTGCTTCGCTCACCAACTCGTCAAAAAACATCGCGCCGTGGCTGAGCAGCGCTGCATGGACTTTCTGTGCTTTAGGCGAGAGTTCGTCAGGTTCCGGCTGTGCGGCCAGGCCGCTCCACACACTGACCTGGCTGCGGGGGAGCAGCACAATCGGCGTACTGCGTAATGCCACCCCTCCGGTTTTGCTGTTGGCCGCCAATCGCGTCCAGACGACTTTGCCGGAGCGGCAGATTTCATCCAGCCATGTGGGCGAGTAATCCTTGATCCGTGCGGACAACAAGTCGCTGTCCCAAGCCCCGGCAGCAGCGCTGAAGCCCTCAAGCTGGGCAATGATTTCCGGGAGTGCGGCGCGGCCCTCGCTGCGAGTGGCTGTGGACAAATGCTGCCAGTCGAACAGGAAACGCATGAAGTCCTGCAGCGAAATCGGCTCGATCTCGCGCCGTAGACGCCGCACCGTGTAGCGATGAATCCTTGCCAGCAGATGCCGCTCGCACCACTGGTCCTCGCTGGCGCCAGGGCTGAAGCGGCCACGCAGCACGTAGCCTTCGCTTTCCAGGCGTGCCAACGCCTGACTGATCTGGCTGGCGCTTAACGCCAGCGGTTGAGCAATATCTCGCGTTGGCAGTGGACCGAAACCGCTCAAGCGAGCACGCACCACCTCGACAATCGCTTCGTCGCGATCCCAATCCTCATCGAAGCCTGACAAGGCGCTCAGACGCGGATGCATTTGCGCGTGTGGATAAATTGCCCGAAAACAATTCAGGCGTTCCACGGGTATCCACAACGCCTGATCGACGCCAACTTGCAAGCGCGTGACACGTCCGGAGCGAGCCAGGGTTTCCAGCCATCTCTGCCAGTCCCCATTTGCCGCAGACTCGGCGCTGGCCACACAACTGAGGCTCATCAACGCTTCGTGCATTTCATCAAGGTTCTGCGGTTGGGGCCACGCCTCTTCGTTGACGGCCGCAATGGCGTCTGCATCCAGCGCACCCAGATCGTCCGAAGATTGCGGATCACTCCAGCGCCGGTTGAGCACGGCTTGGGTCCGTCGCTCTTCCAGAGGCGCGTCGTCCAGAAAGGCGTAAGGCCGGGCGTTGAGAATTTCAGCGGCCAGCGGCGACGGTGCGGGCAAGTCACGAGCGATCAACCGGACTTCGCCACTTTCCATACGTCGCAACAGGTGCAGCCAGCCTTCAGCGTCCATTGCTTCGTGCAGGCAATCGTCGAGGGTTTGTTCCACCAATGGATGATTGGGCACCTCGCGCTCGCCAACGATATTTTCCAGGCAGGCAATCTGGTCTGGAAATACCGTCGCGATCAGGTCCTCGCTTTTCATGCGTTGCAGCTGTGGCGCGACTTTTCGTCCGCCGGTATAGCGGGGGAGGGCCAGCGCTGTGCCCGCATTCCAGCGCCAGCGCACGCCAAACAACGGAGCGTCCAGCACCGCCTGGATCAGCAGATGTTCTGCCGTGCCGGAATTCAGAAAGCGCCAGACCTCCGCAAGCTCAAAGCTGTGGCTGGTGGACAGCGACAAGACAATTGCGTCTTCGCTGGCAGCCGCTTGCAGCTCGAAGTTGAACGTTCGACAAAAACGCTTGCGCAATGCCAGCCCCCAGGCGCGGTTGAGCCGACTGCCGAAAGGGGGGTGGATTATCAGTTGGGTACCGCCAGATTCATCGAAAAAACGCTCCATGATCAGCGTGTCTTGCGACGGTAATGCACTCAAGACCGAGCGGGTGCGGGCCAGGTAATCTACCAGTTGCTCGGCACTGGCCAGGTTCAACCCAAGCGTGTCGATCAGCCAGTCGATGCAGGGCTGGAGATCCCCGGGGTGGGCGCCCAGCAGTTCATCAATCTGACCTTGAAGGCGTGCTACAGCGAACGATAGTTCATCACTTCTGCCCGGGGCTTCCCCCAGCCAGAAAGGAATATTGGGCGGTTGACCGTGGGCGTCTTCTACGCGTACCCGGCCGGTTTCAATCCGCAGGATGCGATAAGACGTGTTGCCTAACTGGAAGATATCGCCCGCGATGCTTTCGACAGCAAAATCTTCGTTGACCGTGCCGATATTCAGGGTCTGAGGCTCGAGAATCACGCTGTAATCGGCGTTGTCCGGGATCGTGCCGCCACTGGTCACCGCCGTCAGTTTGCTGCCTCTGCGGCCACGCAATGTTCGGTTCAGAGCATCGCGATGCACGTAAGCGCTGCGCACACCCTGCCGTCCGCTGTACCCGTCGGCCAGCATGCCGAGCAAGGCCTGGTAGTGATCGGTGTCGAGTTCGGCGTAAGGCGAAGCCCGACGGAACATATCCAGCAGCGCTTGCTCAGGCCATTCCTGGAGGCTGACTTCCGCAACAATCTGCTGCGCGAGTACGTCCAGCGGTGCTTTGGGGATCTGCAAAATATCCAGCTCGCCACGCCGCACGCAATCGAGCAATGCCGCGCATTCGATCAGGTCATCCCGGGAGGTCGCAAACAGCCGGCCTTTGGGCGTGCCACCGACGTGGTGGCCGGAGCGTCCGACCCGCTGTAAAAATGCCGAAATGGAACGAGGCGATGCAATCTGGCAGACCAGGTCCACGTCGCCAATATCGATACCCAATTCCAGCGAGGCGGTCGCGATCAGCACCTGCAAGTCGCCGCGCTTGAGGCGCTGTTCTGCATCCAGTCGCTGTTCTTTTGCCAGGCTGCCATGGTGCGCAGCCACCGCTTCTTTACTCAGTCGCTCGCTCAAATGACGGGCCATGCGCTCGGCCATGCGTCGTGTGTTGACGAAAATCAGCGTAGTGCGGTGCTCGCGGGCCAGTTCAGCGAGGCGATCGTAAACCAGTTCCCATACGTCATTGGACATGACCGGGCCCAAGGGCACAGGCGGCACTTCGATCCCCAAGTCGCGAGGGCGAGCGTGGCCGATATCGACAATGGAGCAGGGTCGTTTGAGTGGGTCAGCGCCCACCAGAAAGCGCGACACCAACTCGATGGGCTTTTGCGTGGCCGATAAGCCAACACGTAGCAACGGTTCGCTGCACAACGCTTGCAGACGTTCCAGCGTTAGCGCCAGATGGCTGCCGCGTTTGCTGGCAGCGATGGCGTGGATTTCATCGACGATCACTGTGCGAGTACTTGCCAGCATGCGCCGCCCGGAATCCGAACCCAGCAGCACATACAGCGATTCGGGGGTGGTCACCAGAATGTGCGGTGCCGTTTTGCGCATCGCCGAGCGTTCTTTTTGCGGTGTGTCGCCGGTGCGCACGGCGGTGCTTATGCGAAGTGGCGGCAGATGCATGCGCTGCAACTGCTCGGTAATGCCCGCCAGCGGGTTTTGCAGATTGATCTGAATGTCGTTGGACAGCGCTTTGAGCGGCGAGACATAAACCACGAAGGTTTGCTCGGGCAGTTCCCCGCCTTGCTCAAGGCCCTGATGGACCAGATCGTCGAGTACCGCAAGAAACGCCGTCAGGGTTTTCCCTGAACCGGTGGGCGCGGCAATCAGTGTCGAGCGTCGAGCCTTGATCAGCGGCCACGCTTGAGCCTGGGCGGGTGTCACCGCCGGGAATGTACTGCGAAACCAGGCGCTGACTGCCGGGTGAAAGCCATCGAGCGCCGGGTCTGGGATAAGCGGTAGGTTCATGGGCAAATTAATGAGGGGGGCGAGGGGAAGATGCAAGCGCCTTTGATCGGTGGTTGTAAGGCGGGCCGCAGAAGATCTTGAACTGAGGTGCTATCCCTGTGGAAGCTGGGCTTGCCCGCGACAGGCTGGATGCTATTCACTTTAGATCGCGTCCAGCCTGTCGCGGGCAAGCCCAACTCCCACAGGTTAGGGTGTTAATCCTGTGCTCGCGTTCAGAGCAGAAAAATCCCACACCCCTCAACGGTTGGGGGTTGCGCGTCAACGTGATATGTTTGCAGGCGTTTTACATCTAATATTTCAATTGAATTTGATATCGAGCCTGCTGACTCTATGCGAATGCGCCTTATGCTGTTGGGCGGCGGGAATGCCCTTGGGCAGGCGCTGATTCGTCTGGGTGCCGAGGAAGACATTGGCTTCCTGGCACCGCGTCCGCCGCAAGACGGCTGGGATGCAGCGAGTCTGACGCAATTGCTTGATGACACCCGTCCCGATGCCTTGATTAACCTTGCCTACTACTTCGACTGGTTTCAGGCAGAGTCGGTAAGTGATGCACGCCTGTCCAGTCAGGAGCGCTCGGTTGAGCGTCTTGCCGAGCTGTGTCAGCACCACAACATTGTTCTGCTGCAACCTTCCAGCTATCGGGTATTCGATGGCTCGCGAGCGACTGCCTACAGTGAAAAGGACGAACCGGTCCCGCTCGGTGCTCGCGGCCAGGCGCTACTGCGCATCGAGCAAAGCGTGCGTGCCACCTGCCCTCAACATCTGCTGCTGCGTTTCGGCTGGCTGCTCGATGACAGCGCTGATGGCGTGCTGGGGCGTTTTCTGAGCCGTGCCGAACTGGCTCAGGAACTGTTGATGGCTGACGATCGACGTGGCAACCCGACTCCTGTGGATGACGCAGCCCGGGTAATGATTGCAGTGCTCAAGCAACTCGATTGTGAAGCGCCGCTGTGGGGCACCTACCACTACGCTGGCCACGAGGCGACAACACCGCTGGCGCTGGGGCAGGCCATTCTCACTGAGGCCCGCCTGCTACATCCTCTTGCGGTTGAAGCTCCGACTGCGCAGGCCCATGCCGCGGGTGCCGATGCCAGCGACGAGCCGCAACATGGCGTGCTTGCCTGCAAGAAAATTCTCCATACCTTCGGTATCAAACCCCGCGCATGGCGCGCCGGGTTGCCGAGCCTTCTGGATCGTTATTACCGTCATGTCTGATTCTCCTGTCCTGATTACCGGCGGTGCCGGTTTCATTGGCTCGCATCTGGCCGACGCACTGCTGGCCCAAGGGCATGCAGTGCGTATTCTTGATGACCTTTCTACCGGCAAACGCAGTAACTTGCCGCTGGATAACCCACGTATCGAGCTGATCGAAGGCGATGTCGCAGATTCCGATCTGGTGAAGCGCGCGGCGATGGGCTGCAAGGCTGTTGTGCATCTGGCAGCTGTTGCCTCAGTGCAAGCCTCCGTGGATGATCCGGTGCGTACGCATCAGAGCAATTTCATCGGCACCCTGAATGTCTGCGAAGCCATGCGTGAGGCGGGTATCAAACGTGTGGTTTTTGCCTCCAGTGCGGCGGTGTACGGCAACAACGGCGAAGGCGAAGCGATTGGCGAAGACACGCCCAAAGCTCCTCTGACGCCATACGCTTCGGATAAATTGTCCAGTGAGCACTACCTCGATTTCTATGGCCGTCAGCATGGTCTGGAGCCGGTAGTCTTCCGTTTCTTCAACATCTTCGGCCCTCGCCAGGATCCTTCGTCTCCCTATTCTGGCGTGATCAGCATTTTTGCCGAGCGCGCGGAAAAAGGGCTGCCCATCGCGGTGTTTGGCGATGGCGAGCAAACCCGGGATTTTTTCTACGTGGGCGATGTGGTCAAGCTACTGACTCAAGCGCTGGATTTGCCGAAGGTCGAGTCGGGCGCGGTCAACGTAGGGCTGAATCAGACCACGTCGTTGAATCAGCTGTTGGCGGCATTGGCAGAAGTAGTGGGCAAGCAGCCACAAGTGACGTATCAAACCGCGCGTTCCGGCGACATCCGTCACTCACGAGCCAACAACCAGCGCTTGCTGGAGCGGTTCGCCTTGGGTGAGCCGACGCCGTTGAAAGTCGGTCTGGCGAAACTACTCGGTCGCTGATAGCCGTTCGCGATCCACAAAAAAAAACACCGATGAGGTGCTTTTTTGTGGATGCTATTTAACCGTATATACATTACCTGTAGGAGCCAACTTGTTGGCGAGGCGTCGGATCTGGTTAAACCGAATTAGTGCTTCGCCAACAAGTTGGCTCCTACAGATTCTGTGTGCGCTACGTCCTAAAACTTGTAACCCACACCGACCATGTAAACCCACGGATCGATGTCCACGCTCACTTTGGTCTTGCCAACGCTCAGCGCCGAAGGGCCGTCCACAGTGGCTTCAGTATCGATGTCCACATACCAGACCGAGGCGTTGACCAGGATGTTGTCAGTCAGCATGTAGTCCATACCGACTTGCGCGGCCAGGCCAACGGAGTCTTTCAGCTTCAGGTTGCTGAAGCCTTGATCCTTGCGATTGCCTGTCAGATCGGTATCGAAGAACGTGGTGTAGTTGATACCGACGCCCGCGTACGGCTGAAACTTCGACGACGCTTCCATTGGGTAGTACTGCAGCGACAGCGTCGGCGGCAGTTGTTTGATGTCTGCCAGCTTGCCATCCAGGCCAGGGCCGAGGCCTTTGACCGAAACGGTGTGGCTGAAAGGTGTTGCCGCCAGCAATTCGATGCCCACGTGCGGGGTGATCATGTAGCCGAACGTCAGGCCAAGCTGATTCTCACCATCAACCGTTGCTTTGGTGCCTGAGACTTTGGTGCCGTCGAGTTTGATCTCGCCGCTGTCTTCATTCGGTTCAACGTGTGCAACACCCGCGCGAACGATGAAGTCACCCGCCTCGTAAGCCTGAGCGGCGAAGGGGGCGCTGAGCGCCAGCGCAAAGAGGGAAGCGCTGAGCAAGGTCTTGTTCATGGGAGCTCCAAAAGGCGATTCAAGTTGTCTGGCGCCAATGGTACGGAGCGTCTGAACCAAGGCTTTGACACAGCTCAATGAAATCGCAATGAAGCCCCTTAAACGATCATTTACGCCGAACCGGTAGGAGCGAACTTGTTCGCGAAAAGGCCGGCACTCCGCTGCATCTGCTTCGTCAGGAGTACTGCCTTCCCGGATGAATCCGGTCCCACGGGATCCGCGCCTTTTCAGGCACCCCCCTCCAACAGGGCCTAATTATCGGGCAACTCATAGACCAGAATAGTGTCGGCTTCCATGCTGTAGCCCGCATCGGCCAGCTCGCTGGTGGACGCTTTGACCTGCATTGGCCCTTCGATCCAGTACGGCTGATACAGCTCTTCGACTTTAACGCCCAGCTCGCTCGTGACGTGCACAATCTGATTCGAAGGCGGTGGAGGTACGTGGATGCAAGCCCCGAAATACGGCACCAGCAAGAATTCGATTACCCGGCCTTCCTCGCTGACTTCCAGCGGCACGATGTATCCGGGCAAGCGCACCTGCAGACCATCCAGCGCCTTCACCACCGGCGCATGAGGGGCTTGTTGATGTGCGGCGGGCGCTGACTCCACTGACAGCGCATCGGACAGCTTGGACATGTCATGGATGGGGGCAGTGATCGGTGCGATTTTCGGTGCGTCCGGTGGGATCATCTCTTCCCAGGTCAGCACCCGCGGTTCGGCCGCCCACAACGGTGAGCTGATCGACAACAGCAAAATCAACAACAGGCGCCACATGTGCAACGTCCTCATAAACGGATCGACAAGCCATCGGCGAGCGACTGCCGATACGCACGCCACGCAGGCACAACACCCATCAATAACGCGGCAGCCAGAATGCCACCGAGCAGCGTCCATTCATATTCGCTGGGCAGAGAAAGCGGTAGAAATAGCCCGTAATTGGTTTGCACATAACCTTGGGCGGCAGCGATGCCGATATACAGCAGCACCATGCCGCTGACCACGCCCGCCAGCGCCAGTGCGAACGCTTCCATGATCAGCAGAGTCGCGATGTGCGAAGGGCGAGCGCCCACCGAGCGTAGAATCGCCATCTCTCTGCGTCTTTCATTAAGGCTGGTGAGAATGGCCGTCAGCATGCCGATCAAGCCGGTCAGCACCACAAACAGGGAAATCACAAACAGCGCTTTTTCCGCTGTACCCATCAGGCTCCACAGCTCCTGAAGCGCGACGCCGGGCAGGATCGCCAGTAACGGTTCGCCGCGGAACTCGTTAATCTGGCGCTGCATCGAAAAGGTGGCGATTTTACTGTTCAGGCCCAGCATGAAGGCCGTAATGGCTTTGGGCGTCAGGTCCATGTTGCGCGCCTGATCAGCAGAAATACGTCCGTTGCCGTGGGCAGGCGCGCCGTTTTGCCAGTCGATATGGATGGCCTCCATGCCGCCGAGGCTGATGTGCAACGTGCGATCCACTGGCGTCCCGGTGCGTTTCAGAATGCCCACCACAGTAAATGGCTTGTCGTCGTGCTTGACCAGACTGATCGCCGCCACGCCGTGGGCCAGCACCAGTTTGTCACCCAGCTTGTACTTCAAGGCGTCGGCCACTTCTGCGCCAAGCACCACTTCAAACGGATCCGTCGCAAAGGCTCGACCCTGAGCCAGTTCCAGGTGTTGCTGGCGGCCAAACTGGTAGTGCTCGAAGTAGTTTTCGTTGGTGCCCATCACCCGATAACCGCGATGGGAATCGCCCAGGGAAATCGGGATTGCCCATTTCACCTGTTTGCTCTGGGCGATTTCTTCAAAGCTGTCCCAACGAATATTGTTGGTCGCGTTACCGATACGAAACACCGAATACAGCAACAGATTAATTGAGCCGGAACGAGCGCCGACGATCAGATCCGTCCCGCTGATCGTGCTGGCAAAACTGGCGCGCGCCTCGGTGCGCACCCGCTCAACCGCCAGCAGCAGGCATACCGACAAGGCGATGGCAAACGCAGTGAGGAAAGCGGTGAAGCGGCGGTTAGCCAGACTGGCCATGGCTAGGCGAAACAAATACATCTCAAACCTCTACGGCGACGGCGGCGCGATTGAGTTCGGACAACGACAGGCTGCGGTCGAACAGCGGTGCCAGGCTCTGGTCATGGCTGACGAACAACAGGCTGCTGCCAGCTTCGCGGCATTCGGCGAACAACAATTTGATGAAGGCTTCTCGTGCGTCGGCATCCAGCGCGGAGGTCGGTTCGTCGGCGATCACCAATTCTGGCTGGCCGATCAAAGCCCGTGCGGCCGCCACCCGTTGTTGCTGGCCGATGGACAGTGAGTCGGCGCGGCGGCTGAGCATCTGCGGATCGTTCAAACCCAGATGAGCCAACAGCGTAACGGCAGCATTTTCTACGCTGCCGTGGCGTTGGCTCGCTCGCTTTGCGCGAATTTTGGAGAAGTGACACGGTAGCTCTACGTTTTCACGCACCGAGAGAAACGGCAGTAGGTTGAATTGCTGGAAGATATAGCCGGTGTGATTGACCCGGAAGCGATCACGTTCGCCCGATGAGAGTTCGGTCAGCTCCTGGCCCAGCAGGCAAATACTGCCGCGATTGGGTTTCTGCACTCCGCCCAGCAAGCCCAGCAGCGTCGTCTTGCCACTGCCACTGGGGCCTTTGAGGAACAGGGTTTCGCCTGGCTCCAGACGAAATGCCGGGATATCCAGCAATTGCGCATGGCCTGGCCAGGTAAAACCAAGGTCGGACAGTTCGATAAGTGCTTGGGTCATAACCGTTGTCGTAATCCGGCTGAATGGAAATCAAACGACCGGGCAAGCCCGGTCGGTTTTCAACAATAGCTGAATCAGAATTTCAGGCTTGGATTGCTCGGACGTACTTCGGCACCCGACTGACCTTTTGGCGAAATCAACTGCACCTGCAGCTTTTCGGTGGCCGGGAACGACTTGAAGATGTTCGACAGGTCGAGGGTTTTCAGCACTGCCGGGACTTTACAGGTGAATTTGTAGGTGCCGTGGATCTCGCTGTGCTCGTGCTCATCGTGACCGTCTTTTGCATCGTGGTCATGATCATGGCCTGCGTCAGCGTCAGGCTTGTCACCGAACAGCGGGCTTTCCAGCTTCTGGGAAACCACGTTGCACTCCGCAGCCTCCGGAATGCTGAACAGGGCGTGGGGCTTGAGCAGCACATCTTTGGCAGCGGCGACTTTGGCTTTGTCTTCAGCGCTGGCCGCCAGATGCTCAAAACCCACGAGGTTCATGGCCGGGCTGTCCAGCTCGAACTCCAGCGTTCCGCCTACCAGTGCAACGTCCAGTCGACCGACACCGTGCTCATGCGCGCCGAGGCTACCGTGTTCATGGTCGTGATCATGCTCGGGGGCCGCATTAGCCATGGCGAGTGGAAGCAGGGCGAAGGGCAAAGCGAGCAGCAGACGGCGCATAAAAACAGACTCCGGACATGACTGGATAAAGATCGTTATGTGATCTTATAACAATTATTGGCGGGGGCGTGAGTTGGAATTTCGATTTGGGTAAGGACCACGTTCCCGGTAGGAGGCAACTTGTTGGCGAGACTATCGTTCTGATTCCGCAGGTCCAATGCCTCGCCAACAAGTTGCCTCCTACCGGGTGATGTATCCAATCGTTAAACGCGCTGTTCCCAAGGCCGTGCCCGGCGCAGGTCTTGAGCCAACGTGTAAATGATTGCCCGTCCGGCATGAGTGGTCCAGCGCAGGGTTTCTATCAGGCGATGTTCATCGGGCGTGAGGTAGGCGAAGCCTTGGGTTTTGGCTTCGTGTAGGCAGTCGATGGGGGGGTGATATTTTCTTTTTGATTTCATTTGAAGCTCCTTACGATTTTCTGGAGTTGTCTTCAAACGCTGCGATTCGAATGGGTGGCAACTGTGCGCAGGTTCGCAGACCGAGTCGTAAGGGGCCCGGCACATCCGAAGATGTCCCGCGCACAGCGGCCATATAACTTACAGGCTAGCTGTTCGTGGAAACTTACGACAATCGGGCTGCGAAACCCGTTCGCTGCTGCTGCAACGACCGGCGCACATTACCGACGCGGGACGCGATCCACGAGGTAACAACAGCGATTCAGAATGTAGGAATGGTCTCTGCCTGAACACAGATCCCCTGTGGGAGCAGGGCTTGCCCGCGATAAGACTGGACTCGATCGACCTGACATTTGCGGCGCCTGTATCGTCGGAATGCCGCCCAGACCAAGCTCTGCTCCCACAAATACTGCTACCTGTACCTCTGTAGGAACTGCCGAAGGCTGCGAAGCAATCTCATGGCATGCCGAATTCGCAGCCTTCGGCAGCTCCTACAGCCCAGCGCAAAAAGATGAATCTATGCGAGCATGTCCCCCTGCAAAAAAGAGGAAGCACCCATGTTGCGTATTCGTGGAACCGTTGGCGATTGGCCGGTGGATTTGACGCTGGAGCTGGACGAAGGCGATTGGGCGCAGCTTGGCGCTCAACTCAAAGCCGCCAAACCTGAAGCCACCGCCGCAGCCGTGGTCAGCAAACCGGCCAGTCAGGACGACAAGATC
Organism: Pseudomonas sp. HP_14; assembly: GCF_055283875.1. Lineage (NCBI taxonomy): Bacteria > Pseudomonadati > Pseudomonadota > Gammaproteobacteria > Pseudomonadales > Pseudomonadaceae > Pseudomonas > Pseudomonas sp. HP_14. The sequence continues at coordinate 63,517 of NZ_JBTOQI010000004.1, forward strand.
TGGCAGATCGCGTTGGATCTGCTGCGCAACGCCGGGCAGATAAATGGCCCGGAGTTGCTGGATCAACTGGAAGGTCTGACCGGCAGCACAGCGGCAGGCAAGCGCCTGTTAGTGCGCTTGCGCCACAGTTCGCAAGTCAAGGTCGAGAGCGGGCAGGACGCGCCGCTCTACAGCTGGGTTGGCACAGACGCCTGATGCCAGAGGCTTAGTACAGCGCAGCAAACAACTTGCGACGATAGGCGGTGACCAGTGGGTGGTCGTTGCCCAGCAGATCGAAGACTTGCAGCAGGGTTTTGTGCGGCAGGCCGTCGGCGTAGTTGCGGTTGCGGATGAACAGCTTCAACAAGCCTTCCAGCGCCGCTTCGTATTGCTGGCGGGCCAGTTGTTGAATCGCCAGTTGATGCACGGCTTCGTCATCCTGCGGGTTTTGCGCCAGACGAGCTTTGAGGTCAGCTGCGTCAGGGAATGCCTTGGCTTCAGCCAGGAAGGTCAACTGCGCGCGGGCACCTGCCAAATCAGCTTTTTGTTCGTCGGTTTTCACCGCGTCCAGGACTTGTCGTGCTTCGCCCAGTTCACCGCGCTCTGCCAGGCAGCGTGCGTAAAGAATCAGCGCTGCGGCGTTGGTGTTGTCTTCAGTCAGGATCTGTTGTAACGCCGCTTCGGCTTCAGCGAAGTGGCTTTCAGCGAACATTTCCTGAGCCAGCTTCAGCGGGTCAGCGGCGACTGGCGCAGGCATGACTACGTGCTGTTCGAGAATCTTGCGGATCTCTGATTCAGGCTGCGCACCGGTGAAACCGTCGATGGGCTGGCCGTCCTTGAACAGCACAACCGTCGGCAGGCTGCGGATACCGAAGCGAGCGACGATGTCCTGTTCGGCATCGCAATCGACCTTCACCAGCAGCAATTCGCCCTGATAACTCTCGGTAATTTGCGCCAGCAGTGGCATCAGCACTTTGCACGGCGCACACCACTCGGCCCAGAAATCCACCAATACGGGTTGGTCGAAAGACTTGTCGATGACCAGTTGCTGAAAGGTCGCCGCCGTAGCGTCGAAGATGTAAGTCGTGTCCTGGTTCATTGCGAATCTCGGGGATCTGAATGGGGCCAACTATAAAGGGCGCTTGGGTTTGCGCAAAGCGATGAGTCGAGAGATCTGTTGGAGCGAGGCTTGCCCGCGAATCGGTCGCCTCGGTGTGGCAGGGACAACGCGTTATCGTTCTTCGCGGGCAAGCCTCGCTCCCACAGGGGATTGCATTTCAACTCGTTCAGCGTGGTAGAGGCTCACCTTGCGAAACTCATGGGGCTCAGCCAGATCCGGCAGCGTATGCGCTTCAAAGACGCCCAGCCGTTCATAAGAAGGGTGCTGAAAGTCACGCACTCTCGAATCCGCCACCAAGGCTTGCCGCCCGCGACTGAGAAACTGATCCAGCAAGGGTAAATTGGCCCGGTCGTACAGCACGTCAGCGACGATGATCAGGTCGAAGCGATCCGCTTCGGCAAAGAAGTCCGCCGAATAGCTCAACTGCACGCCGTTAAGCTCGGCATTGGCGCGGCAGGCTGCGAGGGCCAGTGGGTCAAGGTCACAGGCCACCACCTCCAACGCGCCCGCTTTAGCCGCTGCAATCCCAGCAACGCCCGAACCGGCACCGAAATCCAGTACTCGCTTGCCGATTACCCAATGCGGATGCGCAGCCAGAAAGCGCGCCTGGGCCAGGCCGCTGGCCCAGCAGAAACTCCAGTACGGCGGATCTTCAAGAATGCGTCGGGTTTCTTCGGGGCTGAAGGCACGGTCCATGTTTTCCGCATCAATCAACCACAGCTGCAAGTCTGTTTCAGGCAAGGCTGTGGCGACCAATTGTGCTTCGCCGAGCAATTCGCTCAGCGCCCGTTGCAGGTGTAGCGGTGCAATCATGGCGCAGTTTCGAACTGCAGAGGCCCAAGCGCTTGTGTGGTTGGTTGTTCAATGCGCAATGACGGCAGGTGCAGGATCAGTTGTCCGGACTTGCTGGCACGACCGCGTAATTCAACGCGCTGGCCCACTGGAAATGCTTCCGGATTGAATCGTAGCTGGAATGGCAGCGATTGGTTATTACCTTGCAGTTTGGTGCTGGTCAGCAGTTTTTGCGGACGACCTCGTTCGTCGATTACCAGCAGTGCCAACTCGACTTCTGCCCCGGCGGGCACGCCCAGCAACTGGCCGCTCAATTCGCGCTGGAACGGCTGCAACGGGCCGGGGCCAGCCGGTACTTTGGCAACCGGCGCTGAAACCGGTTTGGCCGGGACAGGATCAGGTGTTTCATTGCTGCTGCACGCGGCAAGCAAGCCGAACAGGCTGAGGAACATCAGCGGTCGTAGCGTCATGAACAGCTCCAACAAAAAATCAAATACGAAGGACAGCAGCAAACCGCTCGATGACGGCAGTGATAAATTACCCGCAAACGCGGGTAAATAGCCCAATTAGGCGCAGTATCGCCGAACACTGCTTCAGATGCGCGTCTATATAGCGCAAAGCCCAAGACTTGTCTTGCCAGCGGGATGCGCTACCATGGCGGCCCTTCCTATTTTTGTTGCCTGCCACCATGCACTGTCCCTTCTGCGGTGCCAACGACACCAAAGTCATCGATTCCCGCCTGGTAGCCGAGGGCGATCAGGTTCGCCGTCGTCGCGAATGTCTGGCGTGCGGTGAGCGTTTCACGACGTTTGAAACGGCCGAACTGGTGCTGCCGCGCCTGATCAAGCAGGACGGCAGCCGTCAGCCTTTCGATGAAGAGAAGCTGCGCGCCGGTATGCAGCGCGCCCTTGAGAAGCGCCCGGTGAGCGTGGAGCGTCTGGAAGCTGCGCTGGTGCACATCAAGCACAAGCTGCGCGCGACCGGCGAGCGCGAGGTCAAGTCACTGGTGGTGGGCAATTTGGTCATGGGCGAACTGCAAAAGCTCGACGAAGTGGCGTATATCCGCTTTGCTTCTGTTTACAGGCGTTTTCAGGACCTCAACGAATTCCGCGAAGAAATCGATCGTTTGGCTCGCGAGCCAGCTAAAGAGTGAGTGCTTCGTTGACTGAACAAACCGCGCTGGACACCCATTACATGGCGCGCGCGCTGGAACTGGCGCGCAAAGGGATTTACTCCACCCATCCCAATCCAAGGGTCGGCTGCGTGATCGTGCGCGACGGGCAGATTGTCGGCGAAGGCTGGCACGCCCGGGCTGGTGAGCCGCATGCGGAGGTGCATGCATTGCGGCAGGCAGGCGATAAAGCTAAAGGCGCGACGGCTTACGTCACCCTGGAGCCTTGCAGCCATCACGGGCGTACACCGCCGTGCGCCGATGCACTGGTCAATGCAGGCGTGGGTCGGGTCGTCGCTGCCATGCAAGATCCTAATCCCGATGTGGCCGGGCGTGGCTTGCTGCGTTTGATGAACGCAGGGATTGCGGTGCAGTGTGGCGTGCTTGAAGACGATGCCCGTGCGCTTAACAAAGGCTTTCTCAAGCGCATGATCAAGGGTTTGCCGTACGTGACGGTCAAGCTCGCCATGAGCCTTGATGGCCGTACTGCCATGGCCAGCGGCGAGAGCCAGTGGATTACAGGTCCTGCGGCGCGTTCGGCAGTGCAGCGTTTGCGTGCAGAGTCGAGTGTCGTGCTGACCAGTGCCGATACGGTGCTGGCCGACAAAGCCCGTTTGACTGTCCGTCCCGATGAGTTGGGCCTGAATGCCGAACTCACCGCGCTGGCGATGACGCGTCCGCCACTTCGAGTGCTGATCGATGGGCGTTTGCGAGTGCCGCTGGATGCTCCTTTCTTCCAGGCCGGGCACGCGCTGGTCGCGACCTGCGCAGCTGCCTCGGCCCGCGAGCGTTATCACGATGAAGGTCATGACATGCTGGCCCTGGCCGGTAGTGGTGGTCATGTCGACCTGCGCAAGTTACTGGTCGAGTTGGCCGCGCGTGGCGTCAATGACGTATTGATCGAGGCCGGTCCACGTCTGGCGGGCGCTTTTACTCGCCTGGGGCTGGTGGATGAGTTCCAGATTTTTGTTGCGGGCAAGTTCCTCGGCTCTTCAGCCCGGCCATTGCTGGACCTGCCATTGGCGCAGATGAGCGAAGCGCTGGAGCTGAAAATCACCGATATCCGCGCCGTTGGAGATGACTGGCGAGTCATTGCCACCCCCAAGCTCGCCCCCGGCGTATAATTTCGGCCTTTCGCTCAGCGCGCTGGGCTTGTTCTCCTGGAGGACCCATGTTTACTGGCATCATCGAATCCATCGGCAGCATCCGCGCCATCACCCCTAAAGGCGGCGATGTCCGCGTTTATGTTGAGACCGGCAAACTTGATCTGAGCGACGTCAAGCTGGGCGACAGCATCGCGGTCAACGGCGTCTGCCTGACTGCTGTAGAGCTGCCCGGCGATGGCTTCTGGGCTGATGTAAGCCGTGAAACCCTCGATGTTACGGCGTTCATCGACCTGAAGGCTGGCAGCCCGGTCAATCTGGAAAAGGCCCTGACCCCAACCACGCGTCTGGGTGGCCATTTGGTCAGCGGTCACGTCGACGGTGTTGGCGAAATCGTTTCCCGTGAGGAAAACGCCCGCGCTATCCAGTTCAAAGTGCGCGCTCCTCGTGAGCTGGCCAAGTACATATCGCACAAAGGTTCCATCACGGTTGATGGCACCAGCCTGACCGTGAACGCCGTTGACGGTGCCGAGTTCGAGCTGACTATCGTGCCGCACACCCTGGCCGAAACCATCATGGCCGACTACCGTCCGGGCCGTAAGGTCAACCTTGAGGTGGATTTGCTGGCGCGTTATCTGGAGCGTTTGCTGATGGGCGACAAAGCCGCCGATTCCTCGAAAGGGCAGGCTGGCACCATCACCGAAAGTTTTCTGGCCGCCAACGGCTACCTCAAATCCTGAATTGAAGGGGGTGCCGCGTGGCGCTCAATAGCATCGAAGAACTGGTTGAAGACATTCGCCAGGGCAAAATGGTCATCCTCATGGATGACGAAGACCGCGAGAACGAAGGCGACCTGATCATGGCCGCCGAATGCTGCAAGGCCGAACACATCAATTTCATGGCCCGCTTTGCCCGTGGCCTGATCTGCATGCCGATGACCCGCGAGCGTTGCGAAACCCTCAAACTGCCTTTGATGGCGCCGCGCAACGGTTCCGGTTTCGGCACCAAGTTCACTGTGTCCATCGAAGCAGCCGAAGGCGTGACCACCGGTATCTCTGCGGCTGACCGCGCCCGCACTGTGCAGGCCGCTGCTGCCAAAGATGCCAAGGCCGAAGATATCGTCAGCCCAGGCCACATCTTCCCGCTGATGGCCCAGGCGGGCGGTACGCTGGCTCGCGCCGGGCATACCGAGGCGGCTTGTGACCTTGCTCGAATGGCCGGTTACGAGCCAAGCGGTGTGATCTGCGAAGTAATGAACGACGACGGCACCATGTCGCGTCGCGCTGAACTGGAAGCTTTCGCGGCGGAACACGACATCAAGATCGGTACGATCGCCGACTTGATTCACTATCGGATGATCCACGAACGTACCGTTCAGCGGATTGCCGAGCAGCCAATGGACAGCGAACTGGGCCAATTCAACCTGGTGACTTACCGCGATTCCGTTGAAGGCGACGTCCACCTCGCGCTGACCCTGGGCAAGATTTGCGCCGAAGAACCGACGCTGGTTCGTGTACACAACATGGACCCTTTGCGTGACCTGTTGATGGTCAAACAGCCCGGCCGCTGGAGCCTGCGCGCCGCGATGACCGCGGTTTCCGAGGCGGGCAGCGGGGTTGTGCTGCTACTCGGTCATCCGCTGGATGGCGACGTTTTGCTCGCGCATATTCGTGAAACCGCCGGGCAGTTGCCGATCAAATCTCCGACCACCTACAGCACTGTAGGTGCCGGTTCGCAGATCTTGCGTGACCTTGGCGTGCGTAAAATGCGCCTGATGAGTTCACCAATGAAGTTCAATGCGATATCCGGTTTCGATCTGGAAGTTGTAGAATACGTGCCCTCCGAATAAAGACCGGTCGGGTGGTGCGCTTTTGTGCGTACCACCGGCTAATCTGTTTCGTGGCCTAACATCCCTATAGTCCGCCCCAAGGCGTACTTGCTCTTTAATACGAGACTTACACGAATGACCCTGAAGACCATCGAAGGTACCTTCGTCGCTCCCCAAGGCCGCTACGCTCTGGTAGTTGGCCGTTTCAACAGCTTCGTCGTGGAAAGTCTGGTGAGCGGCGCTGTTGATGCTTTGGTACGCCATGGCGTCAAGGAAAGCGACATCACCATCATCCGCGCTCCGGGTGCCTTCGAAATCCCGCTGGTTGTGCAGAAAGTTGCCCAGCGCAGCGAGTTCGCCGCCATCGTCGCCCTCGGCGCAGTGATTCGTGGCGGTACTCCGCACTTCGAATACGTCGCTGGTGAGTGCGTCAAAGGCCTGTCCCAGGTTTCCATGGAGTTCGGCGTGCCGGTTGCTTTCGGCGTGCTGACTGTCGATACCATCGAGCAAGCCATCGAGCGCTCCGGCACCAAAGCCGGTAACAAAGGCGCAGAAGCTGCGTTGTCTGCCCTTGAAATGGTAAGCCTGCTGGCGCAGTTGGAGGCCAAGTGATTTCCGACGATAGCGATCAGTTCAACCCGCGCGACCCAAAACCTGCGGACGCTGGCAAGCCATCCAAGAGCGTCAAGCGTCGGGAAGCCCGTCAGCTTGCAACTCAGGCACTTTACCAGTGGCACATGGCGGGTCATTCGCTGAATGAAATCGAGGCGCAGTTCCGCGTCGATAACGATTTCAAAGACGTCGACGGCCCCTATTTCAGCGAACTGCTGCGTGGCGTACCGACCAACATCGATGAAATCGACGCGGCGTTGAAGCCTTGCCTGGACCTGACCATTGAAGAACTCGACCCGGTTGAACTGGCCATCCTGCGCCTGTCCACCTACGAGTTGCTCAAACGCGTCGACGTGCCGTATCGCGTTGTGATCAACGAAGGCATTGAGCTGGCGAAAGTCTACGGCTCCACTGACGGCCACAAGTTCGTCAATGGCGTGCTGGACAAACTGGCCCCTAGCCTGCGTGAAGCTGAAGTCAAAGCGTACAAGCGCTAAGCCTTCAGGCTGGACGCAATCCCGGTAGGAGCTAACTTGTTGGCGAGGCGGTTTGTCAGATGCAGACGATCAGCCTGAACTGACGCTTCGCCAACAAGTTGGCTCTTACCGGAGTTATGTGTTCCCACAGGGTGTTATCAAACATAACAAGAGATTCTGATGGGCGAGTTTGAGCTGATCCGCAATTACTTCGCTGCTGCGCCTTGCGCTCAAGCGGGCGAGGGTGTGGCGCTGGGGATTGGTGATGACTGCGCTTTGCTGACGCTGCCGCCCGGTGAGCAGTTGGCAATCTCGACCGATACGCTGGTCGTCGGTGTGCATTTCCCTGACGTCTGCGATCCTTACCTGTTGGGGCAGCGTGCGCTTGGTGTTTCAGCCAGCGATCTTGCTGCCATGGGCGCAACCCCCGTTGCCTTCACCCTCGCGTTAACCCTCCCTGAAGTTTCTGCAGACTGGCTACAGGCTTTTGCTCAAGGCTTGAACCTGATGGCGCAGCAATGCGGCCTGCAATTGGTGGGCGGCGATACTACGCGTGGGTCATTGAGCCTGACGGTGACGGTATTTGGCCGGGTGCCGGCGGGGCAGGCATTGACTCGCAGCGGCGCACGGCCCGGCGACCTGCTGTGTGTAGGTGGACCGTTGGGCGATGCAGCAGGCGCATTGCCCCTTGTGTTGAACCAGCGCACCACTGAGGCGTCTACCGCAGACGCCTTGTTGGCGAGGTACTGGTCGCCGCAGCCGCAGCTTGCTCTAGGGTTGGCGTTGCGTGGCAAGGCTACAGCCGCTCTGGATATCTCCGATGGCCTGTTGGCCGATTGCGGTCATATCGCACGCGCTTCACGCGTCAGGTTGCTGGTTGAGCAGGACAAGCTACCAATGTCTGAGCATTTGCTAGCCTTTACCGGGTTACAGGCTGCGCGAGAGGCTGCATTGAGTGGTGGTGACGATTATTTACTGGCGTTCACGCTGCCACCGGAACACTTGCAGGCCTTGCTCGACGCAGGGTTGCCCATCCATGTAATCGGGCGGGTCGAGGCAGGCGAAGGCGTCTTGCTGATCGACGCCAATGGTCATGACATTCCTGTCCTGGCACGCGGCTACCAACATTTTCGGGAGACACCGTGACAGATCATCCAAAGCAGGTCCCGGCAGAATTCGTTCCACCGTCGGTATGGACCAATCCATGGCATTTCCTGGCGTTCGGTTTCGGTTCCGGCACGCTGCCCAAAGCACCGGGAACCTGGGGCTCCATGGTGGCTGTGCCGTTCATTCCGCTCTGGCAGATGCTTCCGGACTGGGGCTACTGGCTGATGCTCGGCATCACCATGCTGTTCGGCTTCTGGCTGTGCGGCAAAGTCGCTGACGATCTGGGCGTGCATGATCATGAAGGTATCGTCTGGGACGAAATGGTCGGCATGTGGATCACGCTGTGGCTGGTGCCCGAAGGCTGGGTCTGGCTGCTGGTGGGATTCCTGGTATTCCGCTTTTTCGACATTCTCAAGCCGTGGCCAATCCACTGGATCGACCGGCATGTTCACGGTGGCGTCGGTATCATGCTCGACGACGTGCTGGCGGGCGTGTTCGCCTGGGCGGCAATGCAGGGCCTGGTTTGGGCCTGGGCGTGGATTTGACCTGAAATATGGTCCTGTAGGAGCGGCCCGGTGCCCCTGATACCACGCTGTCGCGTAGCAAACACAGTACCTGTAGGAGTGAGCTTGCTCGCGATTCGGTCTGTCAGTCGATGAATATATCGCCTGTGCTGACGCTATCGCGAGCAAGGTGGAGCGCCACCCCGGTCACTTCTACAGTAGATTCTCATCAATCTAACTTCCCGATCTGTATGCCCCACAATTCGGCATAAGCGTCTACTGGGGCGTGCTGTTACAATGCGTGCCTTGCGAATTTCCAGTCCCATACTGATCAGGAGCACACGGTGCCCGTCGTATTTGTAGCCGCTTCCAAGCTGCCTACCCCTTTTGCCGAATTCACCATGCATGGCTTTCTTGAGCATGCGACCGGTCGTGAACACCTCGTATTGAGCCTGGGCGACGTATCCGATGGCGCTCCTGTGCTGGGGCGCGTTCATTCCGAATGCCTGACCGGCGACGCGTTGTTCAGCCAGCGTTGTGATTGCGGTTCCCAACTCGAAGCTGCTTTACGTGCCATCGCTTCTGAAGGGCGTGGTGTCTTGCTGTACCTGCGTCAGGAAGGCCGCGGCATTGGCCTGCTGAACAAGGTTCGTGCGTATGAATTGCAGGACGGCGGCGCTGATACCGTTGAAGCCAATGAGCGTCTGGGTTTTGCCGCTGACCAGCGCGACTACGCCATTTGTCTGCCGATGCTGCAGCACTTGGGTATCGATGCGCTGCGCTTGATGACCAACAACCCGCGTAAGGTCAAAGCCTTGACCGAAATGGGCATTAACGTTGCTGAGCGAGTGCCGCTGCACACCGGCCACAACCCGCACAATAAACTCTACTTGGCCACCAAGGCTGGCAAGCTCGGCCACATGATGGGCAACGAGCATCAGGGCGAGGCTGATCGCGCTTGAACCGCAACAACACCAGACGCCGCTTCGCCCTCGCGTGGTGGTGGCAACTGGTGTTGAGCCTGGCGCCGCTGTTTGTGATAAGTGGCGCGTTCGATAGCAAAAACGCCATTCTTCCTGTTTTGGCGATGCCATTCTTCGTGGCGGGCCTCTTGTCGATGTTTGTCAGCCTAAGGCCCTTCGGCCGCTACAAGCATGCATTGATCGCCACCGGCGCTGCCCGCGACACCCCTGAAGAAGCCGCCGCCTGGATCAACCTCGCTGACGCCCGTCGTGTTGCGTTTCTGGCCGCTGGATTACCCGCCTGGATTGCGGCGCTGGCTGTCTTTGTCGGCCTGGAGACCGTGCCATTGTTGCTGCTGGCGTTTTCCAGTGTGGTGCTTCTGTACCTTTACCGCGTACCCCGGCAACTAGCGTGAAGTACGGCCCCCTGTAGGAGCTGTTCGTAGTTGCATGGAAAAGGAGCTTGTTATGAACGGACCGGACCCGAAAAATCCCCATCCAATGAACGGTTTTCCGCAGGTGTGTTTCATCAAAAACACCATCAGCAATCCGAACATCATCGTGGGCGACTACAGCTACTACGATGATCCCGAAGACTCGGAGAACTTTGAACGTAACGTGCTTTATCACTTTCCGTTCATTGGCGACAAACTGATCATCGGTAAATTCTGCGCACTGGCGCGGGGCACCAAATTCATCATGAATGGTGCCAACCACAAGATCAGTGGCATCTCTACGTACCCGTTTCAGATCTTTGGCAATGGCTGGGAGAAGGTCACCCCTGAATCTGGTGACTTGCCATACAAAGGCGACACCGTTGTGGGTAACGATGTGTGGATGGGCTACGACGTGCTGGTCATGCCGGGTGTGAAGATCGGCGACGGGGCGATTATTTCTTCGCGCTCGGTCGTTGTCAGTGATGTCCCGGCGTACAGCGTTGTTGGCGGCAATCCAGCCAAAGTCCTGAAGCACCGCTTCCCCGCTGAAGTCAGCGAGCGACTTTTGACCATTGCCTGGTGGGACTGGCCGATAGAGAAAATCACCCGGAATCTGCAGGTGATCGTGTCAGGCGATATCGAGGCGTTACAGGCAGCGGTTTAGTGCAGTACGAGGAGGGCGGGATCGGGTTGAAATGCAATTCACTGTAGGAGTGAGCTTGCTCGCGATGCGGTGTCCTGGTCGACGAATTTATCGTTTCAACGGACGCTATCGCTAGCGAGCTCACTCCTACAGGACTGTGTTAATCAGCCAATCAACGCCAGCCGCTCGTTGATCGCCGCTTCAATGCCCGCCTCATCCAATCCGCACTCTGCAAGCATCTGCGCGGGCTTGGCGTGTTCGACGTAAGTATCTGGCAGGCCAAGGTGCAGCACGGACTTGAGGATGTTCTCCCGTGCCAGAAACTCGCTGACGGCGGCGCCAGCACCGCCCATGACGGCGTTTTCTTCGAGGGTGACAAGCAGTTCGTGATTGGCTGCGGCTTCGCGAATCAGCTCCTCGTCGATGGGTTTGACGAAGCGCATATCGATCACCGTCGCGTCGATTTTTTCCGCTACTTTCAGGGCTTCGGTCAACTGCACACCGAACACCAGAATGGCAACGCCCTGGCCGTTACGGCGGACGATGCCTTTACCAATCTGGATAGGCGCCAGACCGCTGTCGATCACTGCATTGGGGCCGGTGCCGCGAGGATAACGTACGGCAGCCGGGCCGTTATGCAGGTAGCCGGTGCTGAGCATCAGGCGCAGTTCATTTTCGTCGCTAGGCGTCATGACCACGATGCCGGGTATGCAGCGCAGGTACGACAAATCGAAACTGCCTGCGTGAGTCGGACCGTCTTCGCCTACCAGGCCTGCACGGTCAATGGCGAACAGGACGTCGAGGTTCTGCACAGCTACGTCATGCACTAACTGGTCATAGCCGCGTTGCAGGAATGTGGAATAGATCGCCACCACCGGCTTGATGCCTTCGCAAGCCATGCCCGCTGCCAACGTAACGGCGTGCTGCTCGGCAATGGCTACGTCGAAGTAGCGCTCGGGGAAGCGTTCGCTGAATTCGACCAGATCCGAGCCTTCCTTCATCGCAGGGGTAATACCCACCAGACGCGAATCGGCTTCGGCCATATCACAGAGCCACTGACCAAACACGCCAGAGTATTTCGGCCCGCTGGCCTTTTTCGGCGCTGCTGCCGGAGCATTCAGAGGCTCCAGCTTGGTGATGGCGTGGTAGCCGATCGGATCGACTTCGGCAGGCGCGAAGCCTTTACCTTTTTTAGTCACCACATGCAGGAACTGCGGCCCTTTGAGGTCGCGCATGTTACGCAGCGTTGCGATCAGGGTGGGCAGGTCGTGGCCGTCGATTGGCCCGATGTAGTTCCAACCCAGCTCTTCGAACAGGGTGCCGGGCACCAGCATGCCTTTCGCGTACTCCTCGGTGCGGCGGGCAATTTCCCACGCTCCGGGCAGGCGCGACAGAACTTTTTTGCTGCCTTCACGCATGCTGCTGTAGGTACGGCTGGAAAGTATCTTGGCCAGATAATTCGACAACCCGCCCACGTTGCGCGAGATCGACATGTCGTTGTCGTTGAGGATAACGAGCATGTTGGCGGCGACTTCAGGCGCATGGTTCAGCGCTTCGAAGGCCATACCCGCGGTCAGCGCGCCGTCACCGATAACGGCGATGGACTTGCGGTCGCTGCCTTGCAGGCGGGCGGCAATGGCCATACCCAGTGCGGCACTGATGGACGTGCTGGAGTGACCGACGCCAAACGTGTCGTACTCGCTCTCGCTGCGACGCGGGAAGGCAGCAACCCCGTCTTTCTGGCGCAGGGTACTCATGCGCTGGCGGCGGCCTGTGAGGATCTTGTGCGGATACGCCTGATGGCCCACGTCCCAGACCAAACGGTCGTCCGGGGTATCGAAGACGTAATGCAGGGCGATAGTCAGCTCGATGACACCAAGGCCGGCACCGAAATGCCCGCCGGTCTGGCCAACGGAATAGAGCAGCTCCAGGCGCAGTTCATCGGCCAGGGCATCCAGCTCGGCTTCGCCCAGGCGACGCAAGCCGTCCGGCGTTTCAGCGCGGTCGAGCAGCGGCGTGGTTGGGCGCACGCGGGGAATCTCTTTAAACGTCGTGGGCATCAGGCGAATCGTTATAAGTAAAAGAGGCGGCAGTTTACCTGATGCATCGCATGCTGCCCATGAAGTGCAGCCGCTGATGCGCAGGCAAACCTGTCAAACACAAGTATCTGACCCGGCCGATCAAGGCCGGTTCGAGATATTTTCGGTTCCGGATTCGGGTTCAGTTACGCCGTTCGACGATGTAGCGGGCCAGTTCGCGCAACGGATCAGCCGACGCGTCGAATGGTCGCAGGGCGTCGATGGCCTGATCTCGTAGTTGCAAGGCATATTGCCGGGCGGGCTCCAGCCCCAGCAACGCCGGGTAAGTCGGCTTGTCGCGGGCGATGTCTGCACCCTGGCGTTTGCCGAGAGTTTCGGTATCGCTCTCAACGTCGAGAATGTCGTCCTGCACCTGGAAAGCCAAGCCGATGGCACGGGCATAGACTTGCAGCGCATCAAGCCGGGCCTGATCGGCATTGCCGCTGGCCAGGGCACCGAGCTTTACGCTGGCTTCGATCAGGGCGCCGGTCTTGTGCCGGTGCATGAACTCCAGCGCCTTCTGATCCAGTTTCAAACCTACCGAACCCAGGTCTATTGCCTGACCACCGACCATACCGGCAGGCCCTGCGGCCAATGCCAGGGTACTCACCATTTGCAGTCGTGTATCTGCGTCCTGCGAGGTCAGTCGTGGGTCGAGCAGGGCAGTAAAAGCCAGGCTCTGCAGACCGTCACCGGCAAGAATCGCGCAGGCCTCATCGAATGCCTTGTGGGTGGTCGGTTGGCCGCGACGCAGATCGTCATCGTCCATCGCCGGTAAATCATCATGAACCAGCGAGTAAGCGTGGATCAGTTCAACCGCGCAAGCTGCACCGTTGGCGTCTTCTGCATTGCCGCCCATCGATTCGCAAGCGGCGTAGGCCAGCAATGGGCGTACACGTTTGCCGCCGTTCATCACGCTGTAGCGCATGGCGGCATAAAGGCGAGTCAACTCTGGAGCGGGTGCTGCAAACAGACCTTCCAGCGCCGCGTTGACGCGGGTCTGACTCAGTGCCTGATAGGTCGCGATCATTCAGGTTGTTCCGCGTCGAATGGCTCTTCGGCCAGTTCACCGTCGCGTTCAAGCAGCACCTGAACCTTCTGTTCGGCCTGCGCCAGGGCACCCTGACAATCGCGGGTCAGGCGAATACCTTGCTCGAAGGCGGTCAGCGAGTCTTCTAGCGACAACTCGCCGTTCTCCAGACGCTCTACCAGCGTTTGCAGATCAGCGAGGGATTGTTCGAAATCCAGTGCAGCTTTCTTGCGGGCCATGGGGGCTATTCCGGTAGAGGTTAAACCGGCGCGACACTAGCAGAGCTAGGGCCGCGGAGCAAATTGGCAGGGGGAAGAAGTGACTCTATTCCTGCCTTGAAATAGCTTATTTAATGGCCATTTTGTGATCCAGCGATATTCGTCCTGCGCCGCGACCTATAACGATCAGCAGCAGGCCAACCCATGCAAGATGCGTCGCCCAGGCATCGGGGTAAACGAATACCTGAATCACCAGTGTCATGATCAGTAGTGCTAGCGCCGATAGTCGGGTGAACAGGCCAATGATCAGCAGCAACGGGAATAAATGCTCTGCGTAAGTGGCTATATGAGCCGCGAGGATCGGTGAAATCAACGGCAGGTCGTATTCCATGCGAAACAGTTCATAGGTATTCGGGTTGATAGAGATAAACCCCTCAACCTTGGTGCGTCCAGACATCAGAAATATTGCCGCAATTGAAACGCGGGCAACCAGCGAGAGCAGGCTGTCGCTTATGTGTTGCTGCAAGCTTTCGGCCAGATGATTCCAGTGAGCGCGCATATGTTGCGAAGGGGTAACCGGTTTGGTTTTGGGCATGTCCATAAATGTTTCCAGAATTATTATTGGTTAGATTCACCTGCCGCGAAGGTATTGGCAGTTATCAGGTGAACAAGCAGGATGTTCAGATCGAGTTCAGGTTCTTTATCAAGTGCGAGTTCAGCCGCGCGTCCCAAGGGGAGTCGCTCGGCACAACCGTCAAGAAAGGCGCAGCCGCCGACACTGAGTGGGCGCCCTATGACCTGCCCGGCATTTCTGGTCAAAAGTGCGCCCTCACCTTGCCAGTCCAGGCTTGTAGGTACTTCCGACTGAGTCCGGTTTACATCCCAGAGCGTGTAAGCGGGATGACTCGCACACCAAATCCAGCGCGCGGACTGTTTGGGCTTGAGGCGCGTACTCAATAGCGTTTGCTCATCCAGGTTCCCGAAAGTCCCGATATCAAAGCCTGACTCTTCTGTCGCGCTATGCACCGCAATCCACAGCAGATCCAGGCGAGCGACATCGCCGAGGTAAGGCAGTGTGTTGGCCTGTTCGACGGTGTCGAGAAAATCCGGAAATTCAGCACCGTAAAAAATTAGCCGAGGGTCTGAAGGCGGGGATTGCTTCGCATACCGAATGGCTGCCGCTTGAAACCACTGATGTCCTACCAGCCGTTCAATGGTTGGGAAATTGGCCCTTAACGCATCAACTGCTGCTTTTATGACCGTATTGCGGTAGACCCCGAAACCGGTTTGTTCGCTGATGTTGAGCAATGTCCCTTGCCCGTTTCCGTACAGTTGGCTGATGAACTGATCCTGAAACTCGCTCAATGAAAGGCTCACGGGCTAAGTTCCGGTTCGTTGTGCAGTATCGATTGGGCGACATTGCGCTCAGCGAGCAGACAGTCGAATGCAGGTAGTTGGTCATCGCGTTCGATCAGCGTCGGTCGAGGCCCGGCGTGGGTTATCAGATGACGGTAAAGCGACCAGACACTCTTTGAAATCGGTGAGTCATGGCTATCGATCAGTAATGAGGAAACCCCTGCATCCTGGGTGTGACCGGCCAGATGTATTTCTGTTATGGCGTGGACAGGGAACTGATCGATGTAGTGCTTGGCATCGAAGCCCAGATTATGGGCACTGATATGAACGTTATTGACGTCCAGCAGCAAGCCGCAGCCGGTTCGGCCGGCAAGCTCTTTCAGAAAGTCGACTTCACTCCAGTCATGACCTTCAAGCTTTAAGTAGTGGGTCGGGTTTTCAACCGATATCTTGCGCCGGAGCGCATCTTGCGTTCTGTGAATATTGTCGATAATGCGGGTGAGCGCAGCGTTGCTGCGAGGAAAGGGAAGCAGGTCAGGGTAGTACCGACCTCGCCATGTCGACCAGGCAAGATGCTCTGAAATGAGAGCAGGCTGCAGGCGATCAGCAAGAGCCTTCAGGCGCAACAGGTGTTCCCTGTTCGGCGGACAGTCAGCCGCCAGCGACAAGGAAACACCATGCAGCGACAGCGGGTGCTGATCACCAATGGCCTCCAGCCATTCAAGACGCGGACCGCCGCTGATCATGTAGTTTTCCGGATGGACTTCGAACCAGAGCCCGTGACTCCTGCTCTCGAGAGCCTCTGCAAAATGCTCTGCTTTAAGGCCGAGCCCTGCGCCCATCACTGGATTTTTGTTCATGACCGGCAACTCTCCGTAATGACGCCTTACATTGCTTTAAGGGCGCCCATGCCCTTTGGGGTCGTGATCGATGTACATGTCCCGGCCGGAACGTATTTCCAGGCATCAGCCTGATAGTCGGTTTTGGACGTACCTGCGCAAGAGGTGCCTGCACCCGCCTTGCAATCATTTTTGCCTGCCAGCGAAATGCCGTAGCAACGTTCTTTGGCTCCCTCTTTTGCGGTTTGGGGCTCTGCTGCCATGGCACTGGCGGCGAAAGACGAAAGGGCAATTGCCAGTGCGGCGGTTTTTATGTTGTTCATATTGTGTTCTCCGATAATTATTGTTGAGGGACTTGCCAGCACCGAAGGGCGCTGAGCTGCGGTCCAAGAGGTAATTCGCTCGTTTCGGGAATCGGGTTACAGATACGCCTAAATATTTTTGGAAATTCTTTGCCGGATGCTGGCGGTGGATGGATTCGGCAGACTCGCTGCGTTGAATGGACTATCGATACTCAGCGCGACACAGGGAGCGCCAGGGACGTCGGGCTCCCCAAGTGGCTGGGAAATATTTTTGTATTCCTGTAACCAAGGTGTGGAATGGATCGAAATACACACAGCGAGTTATTGAGCCGTAGAGAGAGGGATTTACAGGCGCTGTTTCTTCGCGGGCTGGAGGGTGACGAGTCGGCTTATCGTAATTTCCTCGCTGAGCTCAGCACGCATTTACGCGGTTTTTTGCGCGGGAAACTTAAAGGTCAACCTGAGGAAATCGAGGATCTTTTGCAGGAGGTTTTATTGGCGGTGCACAACAGCCGACAAACCTATCGCCTGGAGCAGCCGTTGACCGCGTGGGTTTTTGCGATTGCCCGTTATAAGCTCAGTGATCGGTTCCGCGCCCGATCACGCAGAGAGGTGTTTCACGAGTCACTGGAGGACGCGGGCGAGCTTCTGGCTGAGCCGCATCTTGAGCCTGCTCAGGCAAGTCGCGATCTTGAAAAGCTTTTGAAGGAGCTTCCGGATCGCCAGCGTTTGCCAATACAGCTTGTAAAGCTCGAAGGCCTTTCAGTGATCCAGACAGCTCAGATGACGGGTTTGTCAGAGTCAGCAGTAAAAATTGGTGTGCATCGAGGGCTAAAAAGGTTGGCTGCATTGATCAGAGGTAAGCGATGAAAACTGATGAGCTGATTTCCATGCTGGCCAGCGGGGTGCAGCCTATTGATCGCCGACTGCCTGCAAAGCGATTTGTGTCAGTGGTGCTGCTTGGCCTTTTTATGGCGCTGCTGTGTGTCGTGCTTTTCTTCGGTGTCAGGGCTGATATCGCTCAGGCCGTCTCAACCCTGACGTTCTGGGCGAAAGCATTTATGCCGCTGTGCGTAATACTGGGGGCTATGCTCATGCTCAACCGGCTGGCTCGGCCGGGTATGAGCAGTGGCGCTGGTGGTGCGTGGATTATTGTCATGCTGATTGTCGTGTGGACCGCAGCCTTTGGCGTGATGGCCAACGCGGAGCCTGGTAACCGCTCCATGCTTGTTTTCGGGACTAGCTGGCGCACCTGTGCGATTGGCATCGCCTCGCTTTCAATTCCCGGGTTCATCGTTGCATTTTGGGCATTGCGGAGTTTTGCCCCGACCCGCTTGAGGATGGCAGGTGCCTGTTGCGGTTTGCTGGCCGGCGCTTTGGGATGTCTGGCTTACTGCCTGCACTGTCCTGAAGTGGAAATACCCTTCTGGGCGGTTTGGTATGTCCTTGGAATGTCGCTGCCCACCGTTCTGGGCGCTCTTGTTGGCCCCTTTTTGTTGCGTTGGTAACTATGACTCCCGGTGACTAACCTATCTCACACCCGGCCAATGCTCGAATAGCTCAGCCCGGCGTCCGCCAAGGCCTTGGGCTCATACAGGTTGCGGCCATCAATCACGACAGCACATTTGAGTTGTTGCTTGAGCCAAGTGAAGTCGACGCTACGAAAAGCTTTCCACTCAGTGCAAATCACCAGTGCGTCAGCGCCCTTGACCGCCTGAATGCGATCTCCGACCAGGACCAGGTCGTCACGCTCGCCGTATATTCGCCGACATTCCTGCATTGCCTCCGGGTCGTAGGCCTGCACCCTGGCGCCAGCGTTCCAAAGCGATTCCATGAGATCCCGGCTGGGCGCTGCGCGCATGTCATCGGTATTTGGTTTGAACGCAAGCCCCCACACAGCGATGGTTTTGTCTGCCAGTTGTCCCTCCAAAGCCTGCTCAAGCTTTCGGAACAGGGCTGTTTTCTGCCGTTGATTGACCTCTTCGACAGCCCTGAGTAGTTGTGGGGTATAGCCGACATCCTGAGCGGTGCGGCTCAGCGCCTGAATATCTTTGGGGAAACAGGAGCCGCCGTAGCCGCAACCGGGATAGATAAAGTCATAACCGATGCGCGGGTCGCTGCCGATGCCGTGGCGAACCTGTTCGATATCCACGTCCAGGCGCTCAGCCAGATTGGCCATTTCATTCATGAAACTGATCTTCGTCGCCAGCATGGCGTTGGCGGCGTACTTGGTGAGTTCGGCGGCCCGCAGACTCATGAACATCAGCTTGTCGTGATTACGGTTATACGGTGCATAGCACTCGCGCATGACGCTCCTGACGCGTTCGGAGTCGGTGCCGATAATGATTCGGGCGCCTCGCGTGAAGTCGTCGATGGCAGCACCTTCCTTGAGAAATTCAGGGTTTGAGCAAACATCGAATGGCAGTTGCAGATCCCGCATTTCCAACGCGTTGCGGATGGAGGCGGCGACTTTTTCCCCGGTGCCAACTGGAACGGTCGATTTACCGACCACCATTTTGTAGCCCTGCATGTGCTGACCGATGCTTTGCGCGACGGCGAGTACATGTTGCAAGTCAGCGCTGCCATCCTCATCGGACGGTGTGCCGACTGCGATGAACAGCAGATCGGCAAAACTCACCGCCTGCGCCGCATCGGTTGAGAACAGCAGACGTTTTGCATGGACATTGCTGCGAATGAGCATGTCCAGACCCGGTTCATGGATGGGCGTTTCGCCTGCATCCAGTTGCTCTATACGGCGCGGATCAATATCCATGCACATGACGTCATGACCGACATCGGCAAGGCAGGCACTGGCCACCAGGCCGACATAGCCTGATCCGAAAACGCTGATCTTCATGAGTGATAACCCTGGGGACGTATTTTCGGAGATCGGGGCAGGCATCTGCAGCGATTCCGGCCACGCGATGCCATTTCACTGACGAACTGAGGATATTTACTGAGTGTTACAGCTAGTGCAGCGCCGAAATCGGGCCTGTTTGTTGGCAATTTAGAGGCAGGTGAGGGCTCTGGATCGGCGGTTTGAGTGGGGTGTGAAATCAGGACTGCGCCTCAAAAAAAATTAACAAACAGTCAAGTTATTGGGTTGGCGGGCCGATACGCCCTGTGCACAGGCTGCTCTCAATAAAAATAACCACAGCGTGCAATGGGGGAACACAGGCATATCACGGAGATTTTATGAATAGCAGCTTGGCCAATATCAGCGTCACCATGAAGTTAGCCCTGGGGTTCGGGGTTGTGCTTTTATTCACGGCGCTGCTGTCGCTCCTGGGATGGACCAGCCTGGATAAGCTGATCTTCCGGACCGAGAAAATTGGCGATATCAGTGAACTCACTGATCGCCTGACCGTATTACGTGTCGCGCGTTTGCAATACATGATCGCAAACGGTGATGACGCTGCCGCACAAAAAGTGCAGGCCTCCCTAGATGACTTCAAGAAGCAACAGCAGTTTCTGTTGGCGACCTTCACCCATCCCCTCAACGCCAAAGCACTCACGCAACTTACCGACATCATCAAAAACTACGAGATGTCGCTGAGCCAGATGCGCAGTGGCTATCAGACCAGCACCAAAGTCCGGGCCGACATGGGCGTACAGGCGACCCAAGGCGCCCAGTTGATTGCCACTATCAATGACGAAGTGCTTATACAGGACCCGACCAGCCCTGAGCGCTCAGACCAGTTGCAACTGCTGGCCGATGCCAAAATGGACTTTCAACTGGTCCGTTATGAGGTGCGCGGTTACACCGGCAACTCCAACGAAAAGACTGAGCAGGCGGCGTTCAGTCAGCTGGATACAGCCATTAAAAACGTGGATAAGCTCAAGGCCGCTTTCAACGCTACCCGCAGCAGCGAAGTCGCTCAACTGGAGGCCTCCCTGCGTAATTATCTGACCTTGGTTCAGGCTTATAAAACTGCGAACGACGCTATCGTGACGGCGCGCAAGGACATGACCGCCCAAGGTTACGAAATCGTCAATCTGGGTAATGAACTCGCCAAAATCCAGCTGCAACTTGCCGCCGAAGACACCACTACAGCCCGCAGCCTGCAGGTCGGTGGCACTGTTTTGGCCCTTCTGTTAGGTATTTTTGCCGCCTTTATCATCACCCGGCAGATCACCCGTCCGCTGCAGCAAACCCTCGACGTCGTCGACCGCATTGCCTCTGGCGATTTGACCCACACCATTACCGTTACCCGTCGCGATGAACTGGGCGTACTGCAACAAGGTATCCAGCGCATGGGCGCCACGTTGCGTGATCTGATCAGCGGGATTCGCGATGGTGTGACGCAGATCGCCAGCGCTGCCGAGGAGTTGTCTGCCGTCACCGAGCAAACCAGCGCCGGGGTTAATAATCAAAAAATCGAGACCGATCAGGTCGCGACGGCCATGCAGGAAATGTCCGCCACCGTGCACGAAGTCGCCCGCAATGCCGAGCAAGCCTCGATGGCTGCCGCCAATGCCGACACGCAAGCGAGGGAGGGTGACAAGGTAGTGGGCGAGGCGATTACGCAGATCGAAAAACTGGCGGGTGAAGTGCTGCGCTCAAGCGACGCCATGACGCTGCTGGAGCAGGAAAGTGACAAGATCGGCAAAGTCATGGACGTTATCAAGGCTGTGGCGGAACAGACCAACCTGCTGGCGCTGAACGCTGCCATCGAAGCGGCCCGGGCCGGTGAAGCAGGCCGTGGTTTCGCAGTCGTAGCAGACGAAGTCCGGGGTCTGGCCCAGCGTACTCAGCAATCCACCGAGGAGATCGAAAGCCTGATTGCCGGCCTGCAAAACGGTACCCGTCAGGTCTCGCAAATCATGCTGGGTAGCCGCTCCCTGACCGATAGCAGCGTTGCGCTGACTCGCAAGGCGGGCACTTCGCTGGAAAGCATTACCCAGACGGTGTCCGGTATCCAGGCGATGAACCAGCAAATTGCCGCTGCTGCTGAGCAACAAAGCTCGGTTGCCGATGAAATCAGCCGCAGCATCGTCAATGTGCGCGACGTGTGCGAGCAGACTGCGGAAGCCAGCGAAGAGACCGCTGCGTCGAGTGTAGAGCTTGCCCGATTGGGCGGGCAGTTGCAGACGATGGTCGGACACTTCAAGGTTTAACGCCTACGCGGTAATCGTCAGCCCGACGATTACCGCGCCCGTCAGCAACGCCGCCAACCCAAGGCCGAACCACACTCGCCAGACGCTGGCGGCGCTGAATACCCAAACGACGACAGCAGTGTAAAACACAAAACTCAACAGCGTCGTGATCTGCACAACGCTTGCGGGATCGCTGCCCGAGAGCCGCGGTAGCAACAGCGCAAGCATCGCCATTACCAATGCAGACAAAACATAACCGCCCACCGTGGCGGCCAGTACTCGGCTGAAAATCATCCATCGGTAGAGGTGTGTGTTGGTGGTTTTTTTCATTACACATCACCTGTAGATGCCACAAATAATTTGCGAATTGGAATGCGCATTTTATGTGGGAGCTGAGCTTGCTCGCGATAAGGCTGGACACGGTTCACTTTAGAGTCGCAGTGCCCTTATCGCGAGCAAGCTCAGCTCCCACAATAAACGGCGTTTCAAATCGAGCTGCGGGTTGTCTGGTTAGCCATTCGATGCTTCAACAAAGCAATCACCAGCATGACTCCAAACCCAAACGCTATGGCCTCGACGCTCCCGCGTTGCCAATCTCCGGTTCTGAGGTAGCCGCCAATATGCTGGCCGGTTGTATGAAAATTGAGCAGTGGCAGGCACAGGCACAGTACGGCGGCGGCAGCAAACTGCTCAGTCCAGGCTCGGGCTGTGGGCCTGATCAATGCGTGAATCAACGTGGCCAGCCAGATCAGCAGGAAACTGCGAATCTCCCAAGTAGCGCGGTCTGGCACGTCCACGGGTATGAATCGGTTTGCATAGAAATAACCGATACAGGCGATACCGATGCCCGCAATGCTCGCCACATTAAACGCCTCGATACAGCGATAGATTCTGGCCGTCGCGGCACCGAATTCCTTTTGGCTCTTGTTACGGCGCTTGATGGTAAACAGCAGCGTGCCGGTAGCCATCATCGCCATGCCCAGCAAACCGCTGACGAAATACAGCCACTTGATGCCCCATCCGCCGAATTCGGCGAAGTGCAGCGAGCGCAAGACTCCATAGATCCGGTCACCTGGCGACAGCGTTTCCGATATCGGCTTCTGGAATTGTAGCGTCTCGCCTGTCACGCCGTTGAACAGCACACTGGCTTGCGGGGTAAACAGCGTTTGCGAAGGATGGGCTATCTCGTGGCGGCCCATTACCCGGACGGTCGCGTTAGGCAGTTCCGGGTTCTGCACCAGCAACATGCGTGGGCGCTGACCGGTCAGCGCTTGCGCCTGTCGCAACAAAGAAGGCCAGTCATTCGGGGTTATCGAAGTGTTGCTGCCCGGACTGGCCAATGTCACTGGCCCCGACAATTGCGATTGAAACTGACTGTAGGCATTCGGGCTCGCGCCATAGGCCGCCTGCAGTGGCCAGGGCATGTAACTGGTATAGAAAATCGCCAGCCCGGTGTAGGCGATCATGAGCAGAAAGGGCAGGGTGATGATCGCGGTGGCGTTGTGCGCGTCTAGCCAGGAGCGCAAACCCTTTTGAGGCCGAAAGGTGAAGAAGTCCTGGAAGATTCTTCGGTGGATAACAAGGCCCGATACGAGGGCGACCAGCATGCCTACGGTCAGCCAGCCCACCAGCCAGAAACCCAGTACCGGTAAATGCAGCATGTAGTGGAACGACATGAAGTGCCGACCGCCCTCGGTTTTTCGCACTCCGCCGCCGGGCAGTACCTCCCCCGTCTCGGCCGACAGCGAAACCTGCTGGAGAGTGGAGCCTGCACGCCAGGCCAGTTGCAGGGCTTGCCCTGGGTACTGGGGGAACTCGACCCGCCAGAATCGGGCGCCTCTGGCGTGCTCAAGCAGGTAGCGTTCGGCGGAGCGTGCCATCGCTGCATCGTCGCTGGCGGCGGCACTTTGATCGACTGAAACCAATGGCTCAGCTTCCATCCAGCGCGTGATGGGTTCCCGGAAAACGCTCAACGTACCGGTCATAAAAATCGCGCACAGCAGCCAGCCACAGGCCAGCCCACACCAAGTGTGCAGCCATGACATGGATTGGCGGAATTTACCTTTCACGATCTGGTTCGCTGATTTGTAGCAATTCTGTAGAAGGGTGCTTGCTCGCGATAGCGTCCTGGCTGGCCGTGATTTGCCAACTGAAAGAACGCATCGCGAGCAAGCTCACTCCTACAGGGGAAGTGTTTGCCTGGCGTTAGCGTGTGGTCCCCGATCAGAAGTCGCCACGTAGCGTGAGCATGTAGCTGCGCGGATCACCAAACAGGTTCGAGCGGTCTGTGGCGACTGCGGTGGTGTAGTAGCGGCGGTCAAACAGGTTTTCGGCGTTCAGCGAAACCTTCCAGTGCTCGTCCAGCTTCCAGCTGGCGCGGGCATCCCAGATGGCATAGCCCTGGCTACCGTAATCCAGCCCGGTAGTTGAGGCCGCTTTGTAATAGGACTGAGCCGAAACACCCCCGCCAATGGTCAAGCGGTTCCAGGCTCCGGGCAGGTTGTAGCTGGTTTGCAGGCGCAACATGTGCTTGGGTGTTTCGTAGGCAACTTCAACAGCTTCACTGTCGTTGCGCAGCAGGTTGAAGGTATAACCGCCAAAGACCTGCCAGCCTGGGAGCACTTCACCGCTGGCTTCCAGGTCGATGCCTTTACTCCGTTTGGTGACGCCGTTTGCGTAGCAAACGCCGTCCAGGTCTGTGCTCGTGCAATTAAAGTTTGTGGTCGCCACGGCCACATTTTCCTGCTTGATGTAGAACAGGGCCATGGACAAATTCAGACGCTTATCGAAAAGCTCGCCTTTGATGCCGGTCTCATAGTTGTCGCCTGTCGAGGGTGACAATGGTGAGCCGCTGGCATCAATGTAGTTGCCTTGTGCGTTGAAGATCTCCGCATAGCTGGCGTACCACGACCAGTTGTCGTTGATGTCGTAGATCAGGCCCGTATAAGGAGTCACCTCACGGGTAACTTTGGATTCGTAAGAGAGGGCGGCACCTTTATCGACGTCGTAGGTGTAGTCATACCAACTGGCGCGACCGCCGAGTACCAGACTCAGTTGTTCCGTCAGGCGCAGCCGCGAGTTGGCATAAACACCCGAGCGCTCTTCGGTCATGTCGATATCGGTTGCCCATGCCGGCCTTGCTGGTTTGGCGAACGCGTGATGGTTCACATCGAAAATATTCAGTGCCGCTGTCCGGTTCACGGTTGCCTGTTTGGTATTGGCCTGCTGCCGGGACCACGTGGCGCCGACTGTCACTTCATGAGTCAGGCCAAAAGCGTCGAAGTTACCGTTTACATGGCTGTCCAGCCCGGTACTGGCGACTTCATCGCGGCGGAACAATACCCTGCGAAAAGTCGAACCCGCGTTGGTGACTGGACTGATCGTGCCTTGCGCATAAGCAATCTGCTGATCAAACCCACCCTCGGAATACGTCATCGAGGTGGTGCTACTCCAGCGATCATTGAAGCGGTGTTCAACTTCGGCAAACACCTCGCTCATGTCGCTCTCGTGCCGGTTCCAGTCCTGCACCAGCGATGTCGAGCGGGAGATATCCAGCGAGTTACCGTTGCTGTAACGCGGCAGGCCGTAAATCGAATAGCCGTTGATGACGTTTTCCTGATGACGCAGGCTCAGGGTCAGCGTGGTGTCATCATTCACGTCGGCTTCGACAATCCCGTACATCAACGGCGTGCGGGTGTTGCGCTCGTCGATGTAAGAACCGTTGTCTTCGTAAGCGGTGACCATGCGGCCGCGCACGCTGCCGGAGTCGTTGAGCTTGCCGCTGGCGTCCAGGTCCATCCGGTAGCGATCCCAGGAGCCTGCGCTGGCCTGCACCGTCAGCCTGTTCTCCGCTGTTGGGCGCTTGCGCACCAGATTGACTGCTCCGCCAGGCTCGCCTGCACCCACTAGCAGGCCGGAAGCGCCGCGCAATACTTCGACGCGATCGTATATGGCGGTATCAGGTTTCATCCAGCCGGTGATCTGGTAGCCCTGACCTGGCACGCCATCAATCAGAAAGCTTTCAGCCAGCAGCGAGAAGCCACGCGACGTGTAAACGTGCCCCCCGAAGTTACGGTACTGAAAGGTAATACCGGGTGTCTGTTCCAACACCTTATCGAGGCTGGTGAGTTTCTTGTCGTCCATTAACTGACGCGTCACGACGCTCACCGTCTGCGGTGTTTCGCGCAGGCTCAGGTTCAGCTTCGACGCGGTGCTGCTGCCACCGGTGGTGTAAGAACCCGTCCCGTCGGTGGTCGTCCCTGGCTGGCCCACGGCGTTGACATTGGTGGCGCTTAATACCATCGCAGAGTCACCGGAAACCGGCAGTTTCTCCAGCACCACTGTGCGATCGTCCAGCAAGCGCCAGGTGAAGCCGCTGCCCTTCAGCAGCCGGTCCATGGCCTGGCCCAATGTATATTTGCCTTGTAGCGCCGGTGTACGCAGCGCGCCCACATCGCTGGAGTTGAAGATAAGACGGACGTTGGCCTGATCAGCCAGTTGGGTGAGTGCCTGATCCAAGGATTGCTCGGGCAGCTTCAGATCAATACTGGTCGAGGTGTCAGCGGCCATCGCAGTGAGCGGCATCAAGGGCAGGCTGCCAGCCATGGTCAACATCAGCGTCAGGGTCAATGTGCGTGCATTGACCGGAGCAAATAACTTGGAAGGTGCCTGCATTTAAATCGTCCGTCTTGAATGTAGATGGTGACACGACATGAGAATTATTCGCGCCCACCCCAACGACGAATCATCTCCCCCAACCTTGCCGTCTATTGTTGAAATATTTTTCATCGGCGTGACGTGGCTAGATCAAAAACGCATTGGCGAGGAGATAGTGATGATAACTGTTCTCAGTTGAGATAGGATGCACGCCTCACCCGTCGGGGCAGTCCGAATGTCCGTTTCACCCAACTCAAATCACTTGCTGGCAGTCTTTCAGGAGCATTACGCCGACCTGTTGGCCTTTCTCGCACGTCGTTTGGGCAATGTGGAAAAGGCGGCAGATGTGGCTCAGGACACCTATCTACGCCTGGCCGGGTTGTCCGACACAGCTCAGATTATGGAGCCGCGAGCTTTTGTCTTTCGGGTGGCGGGCAACCTGGCAATCGACCGTCTGCGTCAGGAGCAACGGCGTTCGGCCTTGCAGGACGACGACGCGCTCGATGAGGATTTCTGCGACCCGATGGCATCGCCGGAGCGCTCGTTTCTGGCGGCTGAAGCGATCGAACAACTCGATAAGGCATTACATCTTTTGCCAAGCAATGCTCGGCTCGCGCTGCTGCTCAATCGCCTTGAAGGTTTGACTCACGCGCAAATCGCCACGCGGTTGGGGGTGTCGGAAAGCTCAGTGGGCAAATACATCGTGCAGGCCATGCGTCACTGTCGGGATTGGCTACGTCAGTCGGAGTGCATTTAGAATGAGCGCGATGCACTCTCTACTGGCGGCTTCTTCGAGCCCATCACCATGACCGAGCCTATGACCCACGCAATGCCCAACGTTGAGCTGGAAGATCAGGCCATTGAACAATGGGTGCGGCTGACCTCGGGCAGCGCCAGCGAAGCGGAGCACGCCGCGTTCGCCCGCTGGCGTCAGCAAAGCCCTGCGCATGAAGCTGCAGCCGGGCTTGCCGAACAGATGTGGCAGGCCATCCCGAATACCCGGACCGCTGAAGTCTTCGTCCCCCCGGCCACGCCCCAGCGCCGCCCTTTACGCTGGGTCGCACTGGCTGCCGGGTTGGGCGCGCTGGCGCTGACCAGTTTTACAGAGCCTGTGCAGGTCTATTTCGCCGACCACACCACGGCGGTCGGCGAGCGCAAAATGCTCACCCTCGAGGACGGTAGCCAGGTCTGGATGAACAGCGCCACAGCGTTGTCTGTGCATTACTCGGCCAACCGTCGCGATATCAGCCTGCTTAAAGGCGAGGCGTTGTTTCAAGTCAGCAAAGACGCCAACCGGCCCTTTGTCGTTCAGGCGTCTGGCGGTAGTGTGCAGGCTGTTGGCACGCGATTCGATGTAGACCGCCAGGGCCAGCGAGTTCGCGTCGGCGTCACCGAAGGTGAAGTCAAAGTCTCTTCAGGCGGCGAAGCCGTCCCGCTGAAAGTCGCCCAGCAACTCGAATTTGAAAACGGCTCAGCGCCTTCAACTACGAGCCCGCTGGACGTCACCACCGCCTCGGCCTGGCAACGCGGCAAACTCATTTTCAACCGCCGCCCCTTGGCCGAAGTCTTCGCCGACCTCGAGCGCTACATGCCTGGCTCGCTGGTCGTTGCTGGCAACCTGCCTGACACCGCCGTCAGCGGCGTATTCAACCTCGACGACGTACCCGGCATGCTCAATGTTCTGTCCCAAACCCAGCCAGTACGGATCTATCAACTGCCGTGGCTGACGGTAGTGATGAATGGCGAGGCAGTGAAACAGGGTAAGGCAGGGATTTAGTCAGTAAAGCCACTTCGGTGTTACTTACACCATGCTGTCGCGCTGAAACAGGGTCCTTTGTGGGAGCAGGGCTTGCCCGCGACGCAGACACCCCATTGTTTCAGGCGGACCCTGTCATCGTTCATCGCGAGCAAGCTCTGCTCCCACAGGGGAATCGCATTCCATTCAGTGATTGGTCGGCTGCTTGGCAGGCCAGCACGGCCTTTCGCTTCTCTTCGTAAGAATCTTCCGTCAGCCATTTACGTAATCCACTACAACCCTCATAGCCCCTAACTACGAACGCATTTGCTGACTCCAGATAGTTTTCTCCTCCGATAGATGCTGACGTACCGGTCACCTGCTGGCTCAGCATCTGCTTCTTGAAGCACTAACGGCTGGAGAGAGTCATGCAATACATACAAAAATTACGCGCCGCGCTGGGCATGCCGATGGCGGATTTTGCCAAGGCATTGCGTGTGTCCGAGCAACTCATCGGGCAGTGGGACAGCGGCGAAGCAGAGCCTGGTATTCCGGTCTTGAGGGACATCGCCACGCTTCTGGGCAGCAATGTCGATGACATCATGGATTTCGCCACTAATGGCCGAAGAATGACCTCCAACCATTGGGTTCCAGGTGAAGATGCCATCTTCGACGGCTTCTGGGGGCACTTAGGCTTAATGCTTCCTGGCGAGACGAATTGCCGGTGGTACCCCATCACGTTCGCGCAATATTCTCAGGCCTCTGATGTACTGAGCGTCGAGCATGCAGAGCCGCAATGGCTGGTGGTCAGCACCCTGAACAACCGAAAGCTTCTGATCAACCCGGCTCTGATCCATCGCATCCGTCTGCTCGACGAAGCAGCAGATCACCCGCATGACGATGCCTGGCAACTGGGCTGGGACAGTGAAGAAGGCATGACGCCGGAACTCTACCGGGCACTGGACGAATACTTCACAGACGAACTTGCGTTCGATACCAACAACTCAGCTGTTGCCCAGCAGGGTGTCCATATGCTGGTAGGCAAATACAACCTGGACAGCGCGGCCGTCATGGACTTGATCAGCCATACCCACGTCCATCTCGCAGGTGGCTCAACCACGAGCGTGCGTGCCGCCAACGCCGACATCTACAACCTGACGCTGGATGCGTACGCAGGCATGCCGCTGGGCATAAGCTTGAGCACCAGGGATTCGGAAGAAGAAAACCACTTCCCTCCGCTGCAAGTAGCTTTGGTGGATATCCCGCTGCTTCAGTATCAGGAAGCAGAGATTGAGGCTTCGGCGGAGATGGAGGGCGTCTGATAGCGCTGACATAGGACCGGATAAAGCGGGTCTTACGGTTCGCGCAGATCCTGTGGGAGCGAGGCGCGATGAACGATAACGCGGAATATCCGTCTGTTTGCGTCTCGGAAGACTGCCCATCAACTCAGTTCACCCTAAACCGGACAAAAGCACGCTATAGCGTGTGGTCACAAAGGCAGAATCATCGAAAAATTGGCTCGTAATTACTCGAGGACTTGAGCCATCTATGAACTGCAATGAATCCGCTACACCTCCTGAAAACCTCACCAAACTCCAAGTCGTCAGCGCGATGTGCGCCTATCTAATGACAAGCTGGGAAGGCCTCCCCGATGAAAACAAAGGCGCCCTGGTTTTTGATTTTGTCGTCGGCAGCGAAGGAGAGGAAGCCGCGATGAATCAATTGGCCCGGCTGTTCATGGAGTATGCGGATTTGTCGTTTCGGCGGGCGTTGGTTGCCAGGCGCAGAAGGCTTGGTCTGGATGCTTACTCAGACTCCGCATTTGCTGGTTGATTGGTTGTTATCCAGGCCGTTTGAAAAGTCTCAATCTACACATAGCCAAACGCTTACACGCGATAGAGAAAAACTGCCATTTGCAGACCTGCCCGACAGGCATAGTCTTGGATCCAACCACTGACGAGCAGGAAGCCCGTCAGGATCAAGGATGATCGACCATGAAAGGATACTGCCGACAGGGAGTTGGAATGGTACTGGACAAAAAACCCGCTTCGGCGGGTTTTTTATTGGTTGGTGGAAAGTGGACCGAAGGATTGGTATTGCTTGGTGCTGTGTCACAGCTGAAGCTATTCCGGTCTCTGGGCCGGCATTGTGGCGAGAATAACATTTGTTCATCGGTACGGCATTGCCGTATATTTCCGCAATGTATACGATCATCAAAACCGAAATTTTCAAACGCTACGCCGAGTCCATATGGCTTGATGGAGAGCGCCAGGAGTTCATCGCTTGGCTAGCGGCTAACCCGTTGGCGGGAGATGTCATTCCCGGCAGTGGTGGGTGGGCTAAGGAAGGTACGTTGGTCTCGTAGCGGAATGGGCAAACGCGGCGGTACAAGGGTCATTTACTACAATGCGCTCTCTGAGGGTTACATCTGGTTGCTGATCGCCTACACCAAGGCGAAGTTCGACAACCTTCCCACCGCCTTCCTGAAACAAATGAAAGAGGAAATCAGTGATGGACAATGAAATGGAGCAATTTCAGAAGGACATGCTGACTTCGGTACGTCAGATGAAAGCTGGTAAGGCTGCTCGTGTGACTGAAGTAAAGCTGTCCGCTGCGGCTGAGGCCAGGGCCAAGGTCGGTGTTTCTCAGAATGCGTTTGCCCAGCTTTTGGGGGTTAGCTTGCGCACTCTGCAAGACTGGGAGCAGGGGCGTCGCCAACCCACTGGTGCGGCGCAGACGTTACTTCGGGTTGCGAGTCAGCATCCTGAGGCGCTAAGGGATTTGCAGGCTGTTTAATTGACCAGCTTGAGATAGGCGAGATTATTTTCGATGGCCCACTAAAAAGCCGGCTTGTGGCCGGCTTCTCAAGGACGAGCTTGGTTTGTTTTTGGCAAACCGTGCTCGCCTTTAACAGGTGCGCTCAGCGAGTGGCGCTAATTTGGATGGTGACGCTGACCAGGTATGAGTCTGGGCGTAACCGTCGGCGTCGAGGCGTTGTGTGCTTCGGGCCGGGATGGCGCAGAGGATACTGATGTTCGCGGCGCTTGCCCAGTCTTGAAACACTTTGTTGGAAGATCTGTCGTTAAGGCCGCTGGAGAAATGAAAGTCCCTCTGACGCGCCACGATTCTCTGTAGGAGCTGCAGAAGGCTGCGAAAGGGTTTTCATGGCCGACCGATTCGCAGCCTTCGGCAGCTCCTACAGACAGGTGTCCACCCTGCGATGGGTCAGCTCACCGAAACGGTATCGCATGCCTTCTTGTATTCAGCGTCGACCACCAGAACACCCATCCCAACACTCGGATGCCTTGTTGCTCGATCTGTTCTGCCGTGAACAGTTCGTCGGGGTATTCGGCGCTGTTGTGGCTGCGCAGGCGCAGGCCGTTGCCGGGGAGGCGGTAGAGGTACTTCACGCGCAGCATGCCGCCGTGTTCCAGGGCGTACATTTCGCCATCGATGACGCGGGTCAGGCCGCGGTCGATGCCGAGCAGAGAGCCGTCCTGGATCTTGTCCGCCATGCTGTTGCCGACCATGGCGATGCAAATGGCGCTCTCGATGTTGATGTTCATGCTCTGCAGCACATGCAGCGGCAGGCGGATTTTCTTGCCGGGTGCTTCGGTGATGAGGGTGTCGCCAGTGTCCGATTCGGTTTCCTTATAAACCGGTACTTCCACATCGCTGCGTAGCGAGCTGCGGCTAGAGTGAGGGCGCGCGTCGGAGTCGCCGCCGTTGTTTTCATTGGCAGAGTCGCAGGGGTGCTTGGGACCGTCGCCCGTGCGCAGCCAACGCGCGTTGACGGTTAATAGTTCAGCCACCTCATCGAGCCGGGCCATGGGAATGCCACGCTTGAACCAGTTATTCACATGCTGAGGCGTGACCTTCCGGTTGGCGGCGAAGTCCGTGGCTGAGAGGTGGCACTCCCGCAGGAGGGCGCGTAGTCGATCACCTGATGTATTCATGGCAATGAGTTTACGGCGCTCGTTAGCGGGTTTAAATAAACGAGGTGTTCAAATGAGCGCTGCGTCTGATTGTCGTATGAGCCCCGGGATTACAGGGTTTTGCGGGCGGTGTAGGTTAATTCTGTCATCAGTTGGCGACAGGTAAACACTGCAGGTTTTGCTCGTTACCGAATGGCAGGGGGAAGGTGTTTGTTTATCGGGTTTAACGGCGGGAGTTGTTTGTTTGGCGCGTGTTTAACGAAAACCCGATTGTTTGCGCAGAAAAGTTAATCGGCGTGATTGTCAGGTGAGGAGATTCAAAAAAGAGGGGGCATTGCGAGGAGAGTTAACGGAGCATCTGCTGACAGATGCTCCGTTGACGATGCAGCGATCGATCAGCCTTTGTAGGCGGCAACCGATTTGGTGATCTCTGCACGGGCGGCGTCTGCGTTGCCCCAACCTTCGATTTTCACCCATTTGCCTTTTTCGAGATCTTTGTAGTTCTCGAAGAAGTGCTTGATCTGCTCCAGCAGCAGCGGAGGCAGGTCAGTGTATTCCTTCACATCGACGTACAGCTGGGACAGCTTGTCGTGTGGGACTGCGATGACTTTGGCATCGCCGCCGCCGTCGTCGGTCATGTGCAGGATGCCAACTGGACGGGCGCGGATAACCGAGCCTGGAGTAACCGGGTAAGGGGTTACAACCAGCACGTCGAGGGGGTCACCGTCGTCAGCCAGGGTGTTAGGGATGAAACCGTAGTTGGCCGGGTAGAACATCGGCGTCGCCATGAAGCGGTCAACGAACAGGCAATCGGAATCTTTGTCGATTTCGTATTTGATCGGCGCGTGGTTGGCCGGAATTTCGATCGCGACGTAGATGTCGTTCGGCAGGTCTTTACCGGCCGGAATCTTGCTGTAGCTCATTGGGCATTGCCCCCCTTGATTGACCAGACGGCTTTGGCTGGTTAAGCCAAAAAGTGGGCCGGATTATAGGCATATTCTGTTGGTGTTGCCACGCGTGGCCATCGGCCTGGCGAGCCTGCAGGCGTTAGTCCTGATTCTGGTAGGAAGGTTCATCACGCTGCAGGGTTTGCAGGCGGCTGAGCGGGTCCTGACGATAGAAGGCTTTAAGCTGCTGATACACCGCCGGGTAGGTCTCGGCCAATAGATCCGGTGCGCAGAAGAAGTACTCGCTGGTCACGGCAAAAAACTCGGCGGGATCTTCGGCAGCGTACGGATCGATGACGGTTTCAACGTCTGGATGCGCATCGAGCTGGTGGTTCATGTCGTCATAGGCATGCTGCATGACGCTGGCCCACTGGCTGACCTGCATGTCGCCATGCAGCGGCGGCAGCCCGTTGGCATCGCCGTTTAGCATGTCGAGCTTGTGCGCCAGTTCGTGGATCACCAGGTTGTATGGCTCCCAGTTGCCGCTGGACAGCACGCCGGGCAGCGCGAGGATGACCGGGCCTTGCTGCCAGGCTTCGCCACTGTGCTCGCCGTCCCATTCGTGTTCGATACCACTGGGATCGCGGTGGCGCTGCGGGCTGACGAAGTCGTCGGGATAAATCACCAGTTCGTGAAAACCCTGATACCAGTTCAGGTCGCCGAGGTTGAGCAATGGTAGTTGGGCTTGAGCGGCGAGATGCAGGCGTTGCTCGTCACTGAGCTCAACGCCCGGCAGGCAGGTGATGTGTTTGTCCTGCAGAAACAGCACGCTGTTTTCCAATAGCAAAGCGCTTTGCTCGGCGCTCAGGCCATCAAGGATCGGCAAACCCATTCGCACGCGCTGCCAGAGCTCCGGGCCGACCGGGCTTCTGGCCAGCCTGCGTTGTCGACGCCATTGGTTGAAAGACCACATGCCTTAGCGGGCGTCCGCCGTGCGACTCAACCGGCTGCGTACGAGGCTGATGATCATCGGCAGCAGCGAGATCAGGATGATTGCCAGCACCAGTACCGAGAGATTTTTCTTGATGAACGGCACGTTGCCAAAGAAGTACCCGAGGGTGACCAGGCTGCCGACCCACAGCACCGAGCCCAGCACACTGAAACCGAGGAAACGCGGGTAATGCATTTTGCCAACGCCAGCGACGAAGGGCGCGAAGGTGCGAATGATCGGCAGGAAGCGGGCGAGGGTGACGGTTTTGCCGCCATGGCGGTCGTAGAACTCGTGGGTGCGAACCAGATAGTCGCGGCGGAAAATCTTCGAGTTGGGGTTCTGGAAGAGTTTCTCGCCTGCGGTGCGGCCAATGATGTAGTTGGTGCTGTCACCAATGATCGCTGCTGACATCAGCAAGCCAGCCAGCAGGACTGGATCCATACCGCCACCGGCCGCTACTGCGCCAGCAATGAACAGCAATGAATCGCCTGGCAGGAAGGGCATCACCACCAGGCCGGTTTCGCAAAAAATCACCAGAAACAGGATCGCGTAGACCCAAGTGCCGTAGTTGGTCACAAGCAGGTCGAGGTAGACATCCAAGTGCAGAATCAGGTCGAGCGGGTTGAAATCCATGTATGGCACCAATAGCGGAGACCCAAACCGGGTCACGTGCGGAAGTAACTACTGAGGGGTTGCGGCGGGATTATAGAAGCAGAATGGGTGGGGAGGGGGAAACATAGAACCTGTTTGCCGTAGGACCGGCTTTAGCCGGGAGAGGGCCGTCACATTGCGGCATATCTTTCGTCCGGGACGACGCCCTCCTGGCTAAAGCCGGTCCTACGAGGTCGCGCGGTCGCTGTGGGAGCGAGGCTTGCCCGCGATGAAAGATTACGCGGTCTGTCTGACGTAACTCAGCGCCTGAATCGCGAGCAAGCTCTGCTCCCACGAGGGAGGTTCCTGTAACCGTTTTAATCCTCGCTGATCGGCAAGACGTAGTTCTTGAACTGCGTGTCTTCGCGAAACCCGATGGACTCGTAGACTTTTTGTGCCACTTCGTTGTTGCTGCTGGTAGACACGCGCATGCGAACGGCCTGGGTGTCTTTGGCCATTTTCTTTGCGGTACGCATAAGGTGGTCGGCCACCAGTTGGCGACGAGCGTCTTCGGCCACATAGATATCGTTGAGGATCCACACGCGTTTCAGCGAAAGCGACGAGTAGCTTGGATAGAGCTGACAAAAGCCCAGCAGCTTTTTGTCATCATCGGCAGCCAGCGCCAGGTAGATCACTGATTCATCCCGACTCAGGCGTTTTTCGAGGAAGGCGCGGGAAGAGTCGGGGAACGGCAGTTCGCCATAGAATTCCCGGTATTTGACGAATAGCGGGGCTAGCAGGTCCAGGTGTTCCAGTGTGGCTTTAATGATCCGCATGGTTGGGCCTCAACTTCTCGATGACGAATGTTCAATCAGGCTGCTTGCCCGATGCTGGCGAATGAGTTTAGAAAGCACAATCTAATGCTCAGTCCGATGGGCCCGCGAGTAGAAAGTTACCTTTCGTGTTGAGCGGCTCGTCAGATTCCAGGCTATTGAGCTGTGCATCGTCCTTGAGATTAACCCCGGAAACCCCCCGTTTGCAGGCTTCCCGCATCAAGTAAAGCAGACGGTGCGCGGCAAGCCCGTAACTCAGCCCTTCAAGTCTCACATTCGAGATGCAGTTGCGGTGCGCATCATTCAGGCCAACCTTGGGCGCGTAGGTGAAATACAGGCCAAGGCTGTCGGGCGAACTCAGGCCGGGGCGTTCGCCAATCAGGATGACTGACATTTTTGCGCCGAGCAGTTCGCCGATCTCGTCGGCAATGGCCACACGACCTTGTTCAACCAGAATAACCGGAGAGAGTGTCCATCCTTCGGCGCTGGCCAGCTCCTCCATGCGCGCCAGAAATGGCACGGTGTGACGATGCACCGCCAGTGAAGACAGACCGTCGGCAACCACCACGGCTATATCAGTTCCACCAGGATGAGCCGATGCATAGTCACGCAGAGTTTGTGCGGAGGCTTCGTCCAGGCGTCGGCCCTTATCCGGGCGTTGCAGATAGCTGTCCCGGTCCGCTGCGGCGCTGTGCAGATGCAGGGTTTCGCGGTTTTTGGCCGCCAGTTGTTCACTGAGCGCCGCGTGATCAAACGGCAAGTGCACGGCATCCCGGGCCTGGGCATGGGCAAACTGGAAATCCAGCTGCGCACGGGTCGGCAGGCTGGTGCCGGTACGACCCAAGGCAATGCGCGCGGGTGTCAGGGTGCGCAGCTCCAACCAAGGGTTTGGGCTGTTGTCGAGGGCGTTATCGGAAACGTCGTTCAATTCGCTCATGGATTCGTCACTCATCCCAGATGCGCCAATGCGTGGCGGAAGGCGGGAGGCAGGCTTTCACCAAAGCGCACATGGCCGTCGGCCTGAGTGAAGATGCCCATTTTTTCCAGCCATGCTTCGTATTCCGGCGCAGCCCGCAGGCCCAGAGTCTGTCGGGCGTAAAGTGCGTCATGGAACGAGGTGGTCTGGTAGTTGAGCATGATGTCGTCCGAACCCGGAATGCCCATGATGAAGTTGATGCCCGCGACCCCCAGCAGCGTCAGCAGGGTGTCCATGTCGTCCTGATCGGCTTCGGCGTGGTTGGTGTAGCAGATGTCACAACCCATGGGCACGCCCAGCAGCTTGCCGCAGAAATGATCTTCGAGCCCGGCGCGGATGATCTGCTTGCCGTTGTAGAGGTATTCCGGGCCGATGAAGCCCACTACGGTATTGACGAGAAACGGGTTGAAGTGGCGGGCCACTGCATAGGCGCGGGTTTCACAGGTTTGCTGATCGATGCCGTGATGCGCGTTGGCTGACAGGGCGCTGCCTTGCCCTGTCTCGAAATACATCAGGTTCTGGCCCAGCGTGCCTCGGTTGAGGCTCAAGCCAGCTTCATAGCCTTCCTGCAACAGATTCAGGTTGATGCCGAAGCTGGAGTTGGCCGCTTCGGTGCCGGTAATCGACTGGAAGACCAGGTCCACCGGCACGCCACGGTTGATGACCTCAATCGAGGTGGTGACGTGGGTCAGCACGCAAGCCTGAGTCGGGATTTCGTAGCGCTGGATGATTGCGTCGAGCATTTCCAGCAGCGCGACGATAGACGAGGTGCTGTCGGTGGCCGGGTTGATGCCGATCATGGCGTCGCCGTTGCCGTACAGCAGGCCGTCGAGAATGCTTGCAGCGATGCCGGAGGGTTCGTCCGTCGGGTGGTTGGGCTGCAAGCGTGTCGATAAACGACCGCGTAGGCCAAGTGTGCCGCGAAATTTGGTGACCACACGAATCTTCTGCGCCACCAGTACCAGGTCCTGAACGCGCATGATCTTCGACACGGCGGCTGCCATTTCCGGTGTCAGGCCGGGGGCGAGTGCGCGCAGGCTGGTTTCGTCTGCTTTGTCGCTGAGCAGCCAGTCGCGAAAGCCGCCCACGGTCAAATGGCTTACAGGGGCAAAAGCCTGCTTGTCGTGGGTATCGATGATCAGCCGGGTGACTTCGTCCTGCTCGTAAGGAATCAGCGCTTCTTCGAGGAAGTGCTTGAGGGGAATGTCTGCCAGCGCCATTTGCGCTGCAACCCGCTCGCCGTCATTGAGCGCCGCTACGCCCGCCAGAAAATCCCCCGAACGCGCCGGACTGGCCTTGGCCATCACGTCCTTGAGGCTATCGAAGCGATACGTCTGTGCGCCGACGGAGTGGGAAAAGCTTGCCATACAGAATCTCCATGACGCCCCGGTTCAAATACGGGGCGAATGCAGCAAAGTAAGCAATTAATACTCCATCACAGCGCAAGCCGCCAATTATCGGGGGAGGGTTGTCGTGAATGCAGTGGAATGCGGCGGTTTGTGAACCAATTTGGTGCCCCATCCTCCTGTAGGAGTGAGCTTGCTCGCGATAGGTCGCAAAGCTCACGACTGACCTGACGCAATCGCGAGCAAGCTCACTCCTACAGGTCGCTGCTTTGTGCGATAGAGGTCTGTCCAGGCATGAATGGCCTGCGAAGAGGCCATTCATTTTCCGCCTTAGAAAAAGCCCAGCGGGTTGGTGTCGTAGCTCACCAGCAGGTTTTTGGTCTGTTGGTAATGCTCAAGCGCGACTTTGTGGGTTTCGCGGCCAACGCCGGATTTCTTATAGCCACCGAATGCAGCGTGCGCCGGGTATAGGTGATAGCAGTTGGTCCACACTCGACCAGCCTTGATCGCTCGCCCCACCCGGTAC
Organism: Pseudomonas sp. HP_14; assembly: GCF_055283875.1. NCBI lineage: Bacteria > Pseudomonadati > Pseudomonadota > Gammaproteobacteria > Pseudomonadales > Pseudomonadaceae > Pseudomonas > Pseudomonas sp. HP_14. The sequence continues at coordinate 101,646 of NZ_JBTOQI010000004.1, forward strand.
GCACGGTTGATATCCCGCGTCCAAAGGCCAGCGCCCAGACCGAACTCGGTGTCGTTGGCGATAGCAACTGCCTCGGCTTCATCCTTGAAAGTGGTCACGCTGACCACTGGGCCGAAGATTTCCTCCTGGAAGACGCGCATTTTGTTATTGCCTTTGAGCAGCGTCGGCTGGATGTAGTAACCGGTTGCCAGATCGCCTTCCAGTTTTTCCACCTTGCCACCGGTCAACAGCTCGGCACCTTCACCTTGAGCGATTTCCAGGTACGAAAGAATCTTGTCGAACTGCTGCTGCGACGCCTGTGCGCCAACCATGGTGTCGGTGTCCAGCGGGTCGCCGCGTTTGATCTTCAGGACCTTCTTCATGACCGCTTCCATGAATTGCGGATAGATCGACTCTTGAACCAGTGCGCGGGAAGGGCAGGTGCAGACTTCGCCCTGATTGAAGAACGCCAACACCACGCCTTCTGCGGCTTTTTCGATGAACTCGGGTTCAGCACTCATGATGTCTTCGAAGAAGATATTGGGCGACTTGCCGCCCAGCTCGACGGTAGAAGGAATGATGTTATCGGCCGCCAGTTTCATGATGTGCGAGCCCACCGGGGTCGAGCCGGTGAAGGCGATTTTGGCGATACGCTTGCTGCTGGCCAACGCTTCGCCGGCTTCACGCCCGTAACCCTGCACGATGTTGAGCACTCCGGGCGGCAGCAGATCGCCGATCAGTTCAACCAGCACGCTGATGCCCAGCGGAGTCTGTTCGGCAGGCTTGAGCACAACGCAGTTACCGGCTGCCAGGGCCGGGGCGAGTTTCCAGGCCGCCATCAGGATCGGGAAATTCCACGGGATGATCTGCCCGACCACGCCCAGCGGTTCATGAATGTGATAAGCCACGGTATTGCCGTCAATCTCGGCTGCGGTGCCTTCCTGCGCACGTAATACGCCTGCGAAATAACGGAAGTGATCGACTGCCAGCGGGATGTCGGCGTTCAGTGTTTCGCGGACGGCCTTGCCGTTGTCCCAGGTTTCAGTGATCGCCAGAATTTCGAGGTTCTGCTCGATTCGGTCGGCGATTTTCAGCAGGGTCAGCGAGCGTGCCTGCACTGAGGTCGAACCCCAGGCATCGGCGGCGGCATGAGCGGCGTCCAGTGCCTTGTCGATGTCTTCGACAGTGGAGCGCGGGAAATCAGCAATGGGCTTGCCGGTAATGGGGGAGGTATTGGTGAAATATTGACCTTTGACCGGCGCAACGAACTCGCCGCCAATATAGTTACCGTAGCGTTCCTTGAAGTTGACCAGAGCGCCTTCAGTACCGGGATGTGCGTAACGCATGGTGGTTTCTCCTGATTTTTTGTTGTGGGAGAGCTGACATGACAGTAGCTCCGGAATAGTGCGCTTGTTCAAGCGTAGAGCAAAGGGGCAGACCTTGCTGTGTGGTAAGTGAGCATGAAACTCTGTAGGACCGGCTTTAGCCGGGAGGATGGCGTTAGACCCATCGCATCTGCTCATCGGGAATATCGCCCTCCCGGCTAAAGCCGGTCCTACGGCGGGTGTTGATACTAAGTGCCATTTCACCCTCTGTGAGCTAACCTGCGCGGATGTTTTAAGAGGTGGTCATGCATATTCATATCCTTGGTATTTGCGGCACGTTCATGGGGTCTCTGGCGGTGCTCGCTAAAGAGTTGGGGCATCGGGTGACCGGCTCCGACGCCAACGTCTATCCGCCAATGAGCACACAGTTGCAGGCTCAGGGCATCGAGCTGACGCAGGGGTATGACCCGGCGCAACTCGACCCTGCTCCTGACGTGGTAGTGATTGGCAACGCGCTGTCACGTGGCAACCCAGCCGTGGAATATGTGCTCAATAAAGGTTTGCCATATGTGTCAGGCCCGCAATGGCTGGCCGATCACGTGCTGCAAGGCCGCTGGGTGCTGGCGGTCGCGGGCACCCACGGAAAAACCACCACCAGCAGCATGCTTGCCTGGGTGCTGGAGCATGCTGGCATGAGTCCTGGCTTCCTGATTGGTGGTGTGCCGCAGAACTTCGCGGTGTCAGCCCGGTTGGGCGGTACGCCGTTCTTCGTGGTCGAGGCTGATGAGTACGACAGTGCCTTCTTCGACAAGCGTTCGAAGTTTGTTCACTATCGTCCGCGCACTGCGATCCTCAATAATCTTGAGTTCGATCACGCTGACATCTTCCCCGATCTGCCTGCTATCGAACGCCAGTTCCACCATTTGGTGCGGACTATCCCCAGCGAAGGCCTGGTCATTCATCCGACCACCGAGCCTGCACTGAATCGCGTGATTCAGATGGGCTGCTGGACGCCAGTGCAGACCACCGGCCAAGGCGGTCAGTGGCAAGCACGTTTGTTGCGCGAGGACGGTTCGCAGTTCGAAGTGATCTTCGAAGGCGAAGTACAGGGCACGGTGGACTGGGGCATGACCGGTCAGCACAACGTCGCTAACGCCTTGGCTACTCTGGCAGCCGCACGCCATGTCGGCGTCGTGCCCGCGCTGGGCGTCGAAGCCTTGAGCGCCTTCAAAAGCGTCAAACGGCGCATGGAGAAGGTTGCCGAAGTGCGCGGCATCACCATCTATGACGACTTCGCTCATCACCCGACCGCCATTGCCACCACGCTGGACGGCCTGCGCAAGAAAGTCGGTGACGCACCGCTAATCGCGATTATTGAGCCGCGCTCCAACTCCATGAAGCTGGGCGCTCACCGCGACGGCTTGCCGGAAAGTGTGCAGCAAGCTGATCAGGTGGTGTGGTACTCACCGGCCAATCTCGGGTGGGACCTGGCCGCTACCGCCGCGCAGTGTTCGGTACCGGCGGTGGTCTGTGATTCTCTGGAAGGCATTATTGCTCGTGTGAAAAGCCAGGCTCAGCCTGGTACCCATGTGGTGATCATGAGCAACGGCGGCTTCGGCGGCCTGCACGGCAAACTTGCCGAGGCGTTGCAGTGAGCGGCCCGGAACGTATCACGCTGGCGATGACCGGTGCGTCTGGCGCGCAGTACGGCTTGCGGCTGCTGGACTGTCTGGTGCGTGAAGATCGGGAAGTGCACTTTCTGATCTCCAAGGCCGCGCAGTTGGTGATGGCGACTGAGACCGACGTTTCGCTGCCGCCCAAGTCGGCCATGATGCAGGCCTTCCTTACCGAATACACCGGCGCTGCTGCCGGGCAGATTCGGGTGTATGGCAAAGAGGACTGGATGTCACCGGTCGCCTCGGGCTCCGGCTCGCCTGCTGCGATGGTGGTGGTGCCTTGTTCGACAGGTACGTTGTCAGCCATCGCGACCGGCGCCTGCAACAACCTGATCGAACGCGCCGCAGACGTGACGCTCAAGGAGCGTCGGCAGTTGATTCTGGTCCCACGTGAGGCGCCGTTTTCCAGTATTCATCTGGAGAACATGCTCAAGCTCTCGAACATGGGCGCGGTGATCCTGCCTGCATCGCCGGGCTTCTATCACCAGCCGCAAACCATTGATGATCTTGTGGACTTTGTTGTTGCGCGGATTCTTAATCTGCTCAACATCCCTCAAGACATGCTGCCGCGTTGGGGCGAGCATCACATGGGCGGTGATGAGTAAGCTGCTGCTGGTTGCGCTGGCTTTGAGCCTGACGGGCTGCGCCACCGCCCGCACGCTCAATGCCGCACAGTCCGGCGCTCCGGTGGTGTATGCCGGTACGCGACTGGACTTATATGCGATGCAGGGCGGGTGCTGTGCGATGGACCGTTTTGGTGCGCAAGCCCCAAGCTATCCGGGCCTGGACCTGCCGGGTAGCGCGCTGCTCGATACCCTGTTGCTGCCGTTGTCACTGCTGACTGCTGCAGGCGTGGGGTTTCAGGCGAGTGGTGGGTTGTAGCGAAACCGGTGGATCGTTACCTGTAGGAGCTGCCGAAGGCTGCGAAGCGGTGTGTCAGGCAGACTTCTTCGCAGCCTTCGGCAGCTCCTATAGAGAACTCATTGGTTTTCAGGAAATCACTTCCCCAGCCGCCGCAATTCATCCGACTCCACAATCCGTACGCCTGACTGCTCTTCAAGCGCCAGTCGCCATAACGCCCGGCCTAGGGTGCATGCCTCAATCGCCCCGTATTTACCGGGGATCAACTTGGCCAGCGGCGCTGCGAGTTGTTCTGCCAAACGTTGCTCGCTGCGGTTACCCACCAGCAATGAAGGGCGGGCGATGGTCAGTTGCGGCCAGTCCTGAGCGATGAGCGCCTGTTCCATCTCGCCTTTGATACGGGTGTAGAACACGCCGGATGAAGGGTCGGCATTGATAGCGCTGATGACCACCAGATGCCGCGCGCCCAGCTCTCTCGCGCGTTTGGCAAAGGCTACGACCAGGTCCAGATCGACCGCTTTGAACGCATCCTGTGAACCTGCCTGTTTGATAGTCGTGCCCAGACAGCAGAAAGCGATATCCACCTGACCACTCAAGCCGGGCAGCAAACCGCTCAGTTCGCCGACCGGATTTTCCAGGTGGGAGTGCTCAGGTACTGGCCTGCGAGTCGGTGCCAGTACCCGGGTGATGGTGGGTTCGTTGAGCAGGCGATCCAGCAAGTGTTCGCCGGTGAGCCCGGTAGCTCCCGCAAGCAGGATATGTTGAGGCGTCAAGTACATGAAATTCTCCCTTGATACCGACAGCTTAGTGGCTTGCAGCAGTCTTCGCTTCCTTGCGGATCATCGCGGTGTTCAGGGCCCGTTCCGCCTGGTTCTTGCGTAGCAATTGCCAGCGCGCAATGACGCCCTTGGGTGCCCAGATCTGCGGCTCAGACGCTTCATAGTTATCTGCAACTTCACGTTCTGCGACGAATGCTTTGGCGTCGCTGAAGGCTTGTTGCAGGTCATCGGTTTCGACCAGCGCCTTGGCAAATAGTGCATCGCCAAAATAAGTGAAGTCAGCTTCTTCCGAGCAGCCAAAGGAAACCCGGTCAGCACGGGAGGCGGTCATGATCAGTGTGCGGTCATCTTTGAGCGCAGGAATGAAGCCGCCTGAATAGCACGCTGAAATGACGATGACTTTGTCGCGGTTCTTCAGTGGGGCCAGCGCTTCTGCCAGTTCATCGGCGGGCAGGTCGGCCAGTTCAAGGCGTGGCTGATCCAGCACCAGTTCATGCTCGGAAGTACCGTGGCTGGTCAGGTAGATGAAGACCAGGTCTTCCGGCCCGCTCCGTTGCGCCAGAGTCTTTACCGCGCGAGTGATGCTTTCCCGTGTCGCAAGCGGGCGATCAATCATGTGGTCGCGATGGTTGACCAGCGTGATTTGTCCTAAGGCACCGAAACGCGAACCCAGCAGGTTATTCACGTAATCGGCCTCACGCAGGAACACGCTTTGTTTCCCGTCACCGCCGACCACCAGACTGAACAGCTCCAGTGCGGGTGTTGAGTTGGGAACGGCTGCCAGTGATTTCTCCAGCAGCGAGCCTTGGGCCAGCAAGCCCGCCTCCAGCGTGTCGGGGAGCAATTTGCCCTTGGCATCGCGTATCAGTTGGCCGTTGGCCCAGATTCCGCTTTGAACGCTGCCTTGAGTCGGGGTGAGGACGCCTTGACCCTGGTAGACGTCATCGGCGAATTGCCCGACGTAGGTGCTGCCGTCTGCAAGCTTCAAACGGCCCTGTCCGGTAAATCGCCAATTGGTGAACTCGCCCTGATAACGGCTGCCATCGGCTCCGATCAGTTCGCCTTTGCCGTTCAGTGCGCCGGCCCTGAACTGGCCTACCCAGACATCGCCGTCGCTGTTTTCGTAACGGCCGCGACCATCCAGTTGATTGTTGCGAAAGCCGCCAACGTATTGGTCGCCTTCGGCGCTGGTAAAGCTGCCGTTGCCTTCCAGTTTGCCGTTGACGAACTTGCCACTGAACTGGTTCCCGCTGGCGTCGCTGCGCAAGCCTTCGCCGTTGGGTTTGCCACGGGAGAACATGCCTTGATACTGGCTGCCGTCATCGAGTTCGATTCGGCCCAGCCCATCGTATTGATCAGCCTTGAACGCACCGCGATACGTCAGGCCCTTCTCTTTGAGTGTGCCTTCACCGTCGCGTCGTCCTTGCTTGAAGCCGCCGACGTAAACGCCGCCGGTGGTGACCAGCGTGCCTTGGCCATCGAAAAGTCCGTTGGCGAAACCACCTTTATAGGTGTCGCCGTTACTGGCATGCCATTCCCCATGGCCTTGCCACAGGCCGTTCTGGAAGTCGCCTGCGTACCAGCTGCCATTGGGGTAGTCGATGCGACCCTGGCCCTGCAGCAAACCGTTGACCACGTCGCCACGATAGCGCCCGCCGTCTGGCAGGCGAGCGTCGGGAGGTGACAGCGGTTCGCCGTCGCCACAGCCAGCGAGAAGAATAGTCAGAGCCAGAGGAACAAGCGCGCGCATGGTCAATCCCGAACAATATGATTTCAGGCGTGCAGGCGACGATCAGGACGTTCTATGCACAGCCGCAGGGAGTATGCCGTAGCGAGTATTGGCGACGAAACAGTCAGTAATGACTGTTTCGTGTTTTGGCAGTGTTACACGAAGCACATCGACAAAGGTTCGGCGATGAAAGCAGGTTTTTCCTGACCGTCTATTTCCAGTGTGGCCGTGGCTTTGAGCAGCCATTGGCCGGGCTTTTTCTCGGTCACGTCAGTGAGTGCGACTTTTAGACGAACGCGTGAGTCGACTTTTACCGGCTGGATGAAACGGACGCTGTCCAGGCCGTAGTTCACCACCATTTTCAAACCTTCGGGGAGCACCAGCAGATCCTCCATCAGTTTGGGGATCAATGACAGCGACAGAAAACCGTGGGCGATGGTCCCGCCAAATGGCGTTTGGGCAGCCTTGACCGGGTCGACATGAATGAACTGAAAGTCACCGGTGGCTTCGGCGAATAAATTAATACGTTCCTGGTCGATGGTCAGCCAATCGGAGTGTCCCAACTCCTTGCCAATGTAGTCCTTGAGCTCTGCAACGGGTACAAAAGGCATTCTCACTCTCCTTGTCTTCGATGTTGTTGTCGCTTTTTGCTTTTTAATGCGTAGGATTTTGCCTGTGCTTGCGACACCAAGATCAGCAGAGAGTGTGGGATTGGTCAAGGAAGCGCAGCGTCGCGAATGCCCGCCCATAGCCGTACAAGGTGCTTATAATGGCCCCGCGAATTTGCTGGAGCGTTCTATGTTGCTAAGGGGCCTGACCTGGCTGGTGCTGTTTCAACTGCTCGGCACCGCGCTGAATCATTTGATCTTGTCTATTTTGCCCGGGCCGATTATCGGCCTGGTGCTGTTGCTGGCGTTCCTGATGGTGCGCGGCGAAGTCAGCGAGCCGATCAGTCAGGCCGCCAGCAGTCTGCTGCGTTACCTGCCGTTGCTGCTGGTGCCACCGGCGGTTGGGGTGATGGTCTACGCCGCCGCCATCGCCGAAGATTTCTGGGCGATTGTCGGTGCGCTGGTGCTGTCGCTGATGATTGCGTTGACCTTTGCCGGTTGGCTCATGCAGAAGTTGATCGAGCGTCAGGCTCGTGCCAGGAGCCATCATGACGCTTGATTGGTATGGCGCCGGGATGTCGGTGATTCATCATCCGCTATTTGGTATCGCAATCACTTTGGGGGCTTATCAATTGGCGCTGGCCGCTTATGAGAAGACTCGTCTGGTGTTCCTCCAGCCAGTGTTGATCTCAATGCTGGTGCTGATTGGCGTACTGATCAGTTGTGGTGTGACCTATGCCGAGTACCGCAAGAGCACCGAGATTCTAAGTATCCTGCTCGGTCCGGCTACCGTGGCCCTGGCGGTTCCCCTTTATCTGAATCTGCGCCGAATTCGTCAGTTGTTATGGCCGACCTTAACTACGCTGGTAGTGGGTGGCGTTTTCGCTACCGGCCTGTGCCTGCTGCTGGGTTGGTGGTTCGGTGCTGATCACATGATTCTGATGACCATGGCGCCGAAGTCGGTGACCTCACCTATTGCCATGCTGGTTGCCGAGCAGATCGGTGGTGTTGCAGCACTGGCTGCGGTGTTTGTGCTGATTACCGGTGTACTGGGTGCCATCTTCGGGCCGGGTCTGCTGACGCTGGCGCGGGTCGATAATCCAGCTGCCCGGGGCATGGCGCTGGGGCTGGCAGCGCATGCAGTCGGCACTTCGATTGCATTGCAGGAAGGCGAGGAGTGCGGTGCGTTCGCTGCACTGGGGATGAGTTTGATGGGTGTCGCTACGGCTTTGTTTCTGCCGTTGGCGGTGTCTTTGGTCGTTTAAAGGTGCATGTGTATGACATTGCCGTTGTTTCCACTTAACGCTGTGCTGTTTCCGGGGTGCATTCTCGATCTGCAGCTATTCGAGGCGCGCTACCTGGACATGATCGGGCGCTGCATGAAGCAGGGCGAGGGTTTCGGCATCGTGTGCATCACGGAGGGCGGGGAAGTCGGCGATGCCCCCAGCGGTTATTCATTGATCGGTTGTGAGGCGCTGGTGCGTGACTTCCAGAGCCAGGACAACGGCTTGCTTGGGATCCGCGTTGAAGGCGGACGACGGTTCCGGGTACTCAGCGCTGAAACTCAGCGCGATCAATTGCTGGTCGCTAAGGTGCAGTGGCTGGATGAACCACAGGAGCGGCCGCTTCAGGAGGAAGACGCTGACCTGGTGGCGCTGCTGGCCGCCCTGGCCGAACACCCTATGGTGGAGGCGTTGAACATGGGGCTCAAGGCCAATGGTCAGTGGTCGTTAGCCAATCAACTGGCGTATCTGCTGCCGTTTACCGAAGAGGACAAGATCGAGCTGCTTGAAATCGACGACCCCGAGGATCGTCTCGATGCTATTCAGGACCTGCTCGATGAAATGCAGGGCGATCTTCAGGCGTGACTGAGGCCATGTGTCGGGCTGCAAACTCGGGCCTGTAGGAGTGAGCTTGCTCGCGATTCGATCTGACAGTCGATGAACATATCGCCTGTGCTGACGCCATCGCGAGCAAGCTCACTCCTACAGGGAATCCATCTCAGAGTCAGTACTGATAACGCAGCACGGCATGCGGCAGCGAATACAGCGCGAAACCGCCAAACAGTGCCACCAGGGATGGCAACACCAGCCACCAGATTTTTACAGGCAAGGCAGGCAGCGACGATTGTCTTTGCACCAGGCTCAGGCTGATCGCGCAGAGCGTGAACGCCAGCAGCATCCCGGCCAGTACGTCAGTCGGCCAGTGCACACCCAGATAGACCCGGGACATCGCGATCGAAATCGCCGGAAGCCCGCCCAGCATCAGCCATGTCAGTCGCAACCGCACCGGTTGGCCGCGACCGGCCAATACTGCCAGTGTCATGAAAAACGCAAACGCTGCAGAGCTGTGTCCACTCGGCATGCTGTAGGTCGTCAACGGTTCAAGCAGCACTTCCGGACGCTGGCGTGCGAACACCCATTTCATTCCACCGTTGGCGCAGGCCGTGCCCAGTGTTGTGATGCCCGCAAACAAGGCGTGACGCCATTGCCGGGTAGCAACCAGCAGGATCAGCAGCAAGGCGGCGGCATAGAACTGGGTACGGAAATCACCGAGGCCGGTGACCACGATGACGAACTGATCGACCACCGTGCTGCGGTGTTCCTGGATCAGGGTCATGATGCCGTTATCGAGCTGGGTCAGGTGCGGCCAGCCGAAAAAGATGGCGGCGAGTAGAACCGCGCTGGTCGCAGCGATGATCTCGGTCGCGTGTTTTTTGCTGCGCAGGCTGGTCTGGATAGCCACCCCGATCAGCACGGCAAGGCTGCCCCCGACGATGCCGGCCTGAGGCCAGAAACCGTCAGGCAATGGCAGGCGCACAGCTGCACCCGCAGCCCAGCCCGGCAACAGATAAGCAATCGACCAGCCTGCGGCCGCAACCACGCTGACTGCGGCGAACCGTGGGAAAGGCATATCGAACATGCCCGCGACCATGGGGAGCATCGGACGCAGCGGACCAATAAAGCGCCCGACCAGAAGGCTGGCGATGCCGTAGCGCTGGAAGTAGGTTTCTGCGCCGCCGATCCATTCCGGGTGGGTACGAAGACCCGGAAGACGCCGTATGTTCTGGTGAAAGTGGCGCCCAATGAAGTAGGAAACCGCATCGCCGAGCAGGCCTCCGACGAAACCCAGCAGGAGAACCTCACCCAGCGGCAGAATCCCGCTGCCCGCCAGCGCCGCCACGGCAAACAACACAACCGTACCCGGTACGATAATGCCGACAATCGCCACGCATTCGACGAACGCGATCAAAAAAATAGCCACGCTCAGCCACGACGGATTGACCGCCAGCCAGCCGGTGATGCTGTCGAGCCATTGGCCCATGGTTCAGTTTCCTTGATCGAGATAAAAGTAGTCGCGCCCTTCGACCTGACCGCGTCGCAGCGGGTTCCGTGTACAGAATCGAGCGTATTCAGGGTCGACGAAGCGGTACATCAGGTGTTCATCACGGCCCAGAGGTATGCCCAGTCGCGTGGTCTGGATGATACGGGGTGGCGTTTGACCGACATCTTCTACGAGTAACAAATTTGCATCGAAACGTTTCGCATCCCACATCGGTACTTTCAAGCCTAGCGCCTTGCACAGCAGTGTCTGACCTGCGCACAAACGCTCGGGCGCCCTTAGCGCGCCGCTGGCGTCAGGGTTGTTTAATTGCATTCGGGCAAGGCTGTTGGCATCCGATATGGCATCGACCCAAGGGTGCGCTGATTTAATCAGCACCGCGTTGCCCGGCCCTTCGGCGCTGAAGTTAAGCGAATCTCCGCCGCGCGCGTAGTACATATAGATATGCCCGCCGTCGAGAAACAGGGCCCTGCGCTTTTCGGTGTAGCCAAGCGATGCGTGGCTGCCCTTTTCGGCAAAGTAATAGGCTTCGGTCTCGATAATCCTGGCGGCCAGCCACAAGTCGCCGACCTTGTGCCGAATAACTTTGCCCAGCAGCGCCTGCGCCAGAACCTGTGCGTCACGGTTGAAAAAGCTGTCGGGCAGGGCGGTTGGCATGTCTGGTTACACAAAGAAGGCGGGCATTGATGATATCAACGCCCGGCTTAATTGCAGCTGAATGTGATGGTTCAAAACTTGTGCTTGCATCTGTAGGAGCTGCCGAAGGCTGCGAAGCATTTGATCTGACACACCGCCATCGCAGCCTTCGGCAGCTCCTACATGTACTCTGATTGGTGTGCGGCAGCGCTGAGTCAGGGATACAAGGCGATCTCCCGCAGATAAAACCTTCGTCCTATTTCACCCCGTTATCGACCATCCGCCTGTCACCGCTGTCGTTAGCGTCGCCCGACAGCTATAATCGGCCGCTTTCTTCACTGCCAAGACCTCTGAGACCATGACTGAGTCCGTTCTTGACTACATGACCCGCCTGGGTCGCGCCGCCCGCGAAGCTTCGCGAGTGATCGGCCGTGCCAGCACTGCGCAGAAAAACCGCGCCTTGCTTGCTACCGCCGCTGCTCTGGATGAGGCTCGCGCCGAGTTGTCCGCCGCCAATGATCTTGACCTCGCCGCAGGTCGCGCCAACGGTCTGGAACCGGCCATGCTGGAGCGTCTGGCCCTGACCCCCGCACGTATCGACAGCATGATCGTCGGGCTGCGTCAGGTAGCGAACCTGCCTGATCCGGTGGGCGCGATCCGCGACATGAGCTTTCGGCCGTCGGGTATTCAAGTCGGCAAGATGCGCGTACCGCTTGGCGTTGTGGGCATCATCTACGAGTCGCGTCCGAACGTGACCATTGATGCTGCCAGTCTGTGCCTGAAGTCAGGTAACGCCACTATTTTGCGTGGCGGCTCCGAAGCGATTAACTCCAATCGGGCAATTGCTGCCTGTGTGCAGCGCGGTCTGGCGGAAGCCGAGCTGCCTGCTGCTGTGGTGCAAGTGGTGGAAACTACTGACCGTGCGGCGGTTGGCGCGTTGATCACCATGCCTGAATACGTGGATGTGATCGTGCCTCGTGGCGGCAAGGGCCTGATTGAGCGCGTCAGCCGTGATGCGCGGGTTCCGGTAATCAAGCATCTGGACGGCATCTGTCATGTGTATGTCAGCGCCCATGCCGACCTGCCCAAGGCCCAGCGCATCGCGTTCAATGCCAAGACTTACCGTTACGGGATTTGCGGTGCCATGGAAACGCTGCTGGTCGATCAGACCGTCGCTGCGGATTTCCTGCCATTGATGGCGGCTCAGTTCCGTGAAAAGGGCGTGGAGCTGCGTGGCTGTGAGCGTACCCGTGATTTGATCGACGTTATTCCTGCGACCGAAGAAGACTGGCACACCGAGTATCTGGCGGCGATTCTGTCGATCCGTATCGTGAGCGGCCTGGATCAGGCCATCGAACACATCAACCATTATGGTTCGCATCACAGTGACGCGATCGTTTCCGACCATCAGGGGCAGGTTCGCCGATTCATGGCTGAAGTTGACTCCAGTTCGGTAATGGTCAATGCGCCAACCAGCTTTGCCGATGGCTTCGAATACGGATTGGGTGCGGAGATAGGTATTTCTACTGATAAGCTGCACGCCCGTGGCCCGGTAGGTCTGGAAGGTCTGACGTGCGAGAAGTACATCGTGATCGGCGATGGCCAGTTGCGCGGACAGGAGCCAGCCTGACTTGAGCGAACCTGTGCAGCACGCGGCAACGCCTGCGGATGCTGTAGTCGAGGCCGATACGGCCTTGCCGAAACGTATTGGTATTCTGGGCGGCACGTTCGACCCGGTACACATTGGTCACTTGCGCGGCGCCCTTGAGGTTGCTGCGCTGCTTGAACTCGATGAGTTGCGCCTGACGCCCAGCGCCAGGCCTCCTCATCGCGACATGCCGAGTGTCAGCGCAGAAGACCGTCTAGCGATGGTCGAGTGTGCAGTGGCCGGTGTGACGCCCTTGACGGTGGATGACCGTGAACTGAAGCGGGACAAACCGTCGTACACCATCGACACCCTGGTATCGATGCGCGCCGAACTGGCCGCAGAGGATCAGTTGTTCCTGTTGCTGGGCTGGGATGCTTTTTGCGGGCTACCCACCTGGCATCGTTGGGAGGAGTTGCTGGAGCACTGCCATATAGTGGTGCTACAGCGCCCGGACGCAGACAGCGAGTCGCCGGATGCCATGCGCAACCTGCTGGCGGCCCGCGCGGTCAGCGATCCGAAGGCCCTGAAGGGGCCGGGCGGACACATTACATTCGTCTGGCAGACGCCTTTATCGGTGTCTGCCACCCAGATCCGCCAACTGCTGGCCAGCGGTAAGTCGGTACGTTTTCTGGTGCCAGACGCCGTACTGGCCTACATCGAGGAGCACGGGCTGTACCGTGGTCCCAATTGAACTGAATGAGTTTTATATGACCAAGCAAAAACACAATATTTCCGGCGAAGAACTGGTTGAACTGACCAAAGCTGCTCTGGAAGACGTTAAAGCCCAGGATATCCTGGTCATCGACGTGAAAGACAAGCACAGCCTGACTGACTACATGGTTATCGCTACCGGTACTTCCAACCGTCAGATCAACGCGATGCTCGACAAGGTTCGCGAGAACGTCAAAGCCAAGGGCGCACAGCCTCTGGGCGAAGAAGGCAAAGGCGAAAGCGATTGGGTTCTGCTCGATCTGGGCGACGTTATCGTGCACATGATGACCGCCGCCGCACGTCAGTTCTATGACCTGGAACGTCTCTGGCAGGGTGCCGAGCAGAGCCGCGCTGCAAGCGCTGCACACCACACTCCGGGTAACGAAAGCGAATAAGGTCTCATTGTGCGTCTGCGTCTGATTGCCGTTGGTTCGCGCATGCCTAAGTGGGTGGAGGAGGGCTGGCATGAATATGCCAAACGTCTGCCATCCGAGCTGGCACTCGAACTCGTGGAGATTCCGCTTAATACCCGTGGCAAAAATGCCGACGTGGCCCGTCTGATCCGTCAGGAAGGCGAGGCCATGCTGGCAAAAGTGCAACCGGGTGAGCGGATCGTGACCCTCGAAGTGCACGGCAAACCATGGAGTACCGAGCAGCTCGCGGTGGAGCTGGATCGCTGGCGACTTGATTCGCGCACAGTGAATCTGATGGTTGGCGGCCCTGAAGGGCTGGCACCGGAAGTCTGTGCGCGCAGTGAGCAACGCTGGTCGTTGTCACCCCTGACGTTGCCGCATCCCTTGGTGCGCATCCTCATCGGTGAGCAGATCTATCGTGCCTGGACAGTTCTGTCCGGGCATCCTTATCACAAATAGCATCGCGCCCTCATGTCTCAGCCCATCCGCCTAAAAGACCACGAGAAAGACGCACGCCTGGTGCGTAGTCGCGTTGTGGTCGGGGCTGTGGCTGTTGTCTTGCTGGTGTGCGTGTTGATCGCCCGGCTGTATTTCCTGCAGGTCATCCAATACGACTATCACTCCACACTGTCGGAGAACAACCGGGTTCATGTGCAGCCGATTCCCCCAAGCCGTGGCTTGATTTTCGACCGCAATGGCGTCGTTATCGCCGATAACCGGCCCAGTTTCAGTCTGAGCATGACCCGCGAGCGTTCCGGTGACTGGGCGCAGGTGCTGGACACCATCGTCGAGGTGCTGGAGCTGACGCCGGATGACCGGTTGATCTTCGAAAAGCGTATGAAGCAGGGGCGTCGGCCTTTTGAGCCGGTACCGATCCTGTTCGAACTGACCGAAGAGCAAATAGCCCGTGTCGCGGTGAACCAGTTCCGCCTGCCGGGTGTGGAAGTCGTGGCGCAGTTGGTTCGGCATTACCCTCAGGGTGCGCACTTTGCGCACTCGGTGGGCTACATGGGACGGATCAACGAGAAAGAGCTGAAGAACCTTGATCCGGTTAACTACAGTGGTACCCACCACATCGGTAAGACCGGCATCGAGCGCTTCTACGAAGACCAGTTGCATGGTCAGGTGGGCTACGAGGAAGTTGAAACCAACGCCCGAGGTCGCGTATTGCGCGTGCTCAAGCGAACTGATCCGGTGCCGGGCAAGGACATCGTGCTCAGTCTGGACATCAAACTTCAGGAGGCGGCTGAGGCCGCGCTCGCAGGGCGGCGTGGTGCGGTTGTGGCCATGGACCCGCGAAACGGCGAGGTGCTGGCGATGGTCAGTGCGCCGAGCTTCGACCCTAATCCTTTTGTAACCGGTATCAGTTTCAAGGCTTACGCCGAGTTGCGTGATTCCATCGATCGACCGCTGTTCAACAGGATCCTGCGGGGCTTGTACCCGCCGGGTTCGACGATTAAACCGGCCGTGGCGATTGCCGGGCTGGATGCCGGGGTCGTGACGGCTTCAAGCCGTGTATTCGATCCGGGTTACTACCAATTGCCCAATTACGATCATAAATACCGTAACTGGAATCGCACTGGCGATGGCTATGTGGATCTGGACACCGCGATCATGCGCTCCAATGACACGTACTTCTACGATCTGGCCCACAAGCTGGGTATCGATCGGCTTTCTTCCTACATGAACAAGTTCGGCATCGGACAGAAAGTGTCTCTGGATATGTTCGAAGAGTCGCCGGGCCTGATGCCGTCCCGCGACTGGAAACGTGCGACCCGCCGTCAGGCCTGGTTCCCGGGTGAAACCTTGATTCTCGGGATCGGCCAGGGCTACATGCAGGCAACACCTCTGCAGTTGGCCCAGGCGACTGCGCTGGTTGCCAATAGAGGCGTGTGGAACCGGCCGCATCTGGCCAAGACCATTGAGGGCGAGAAGCCGGTCGATGACAATCCGATGCCTAACATCGTGCTGCGCAATCCCTCCGACTGGGACAAGGTCAACCACGGCATGCAGCAGGTTATGCATGGCGCTCGGGGGACTGCGCGCAAGGCGGCTATTGGCGCTCAATACCTGATTGCGGGCAAAAGTGGTACCGCACAGGTCGTCGCTATCAAGCAGGGCGAGAAATACGATCGCTCCAAGGTTCAGGAGCGTCACCTCGACCACGCACTGTTCGTAGGCTTCGCGCCGGCCAACGACCCGAAAATCGTTGTTTCGGTCATGGTGGAAAACGGCGAGTCGGGCTCGGGGGTCGCAGCTCCTGTGGTCCGTCAGGTAATGGATGCCTGGCTGCTAAACCCCAACGGAACACTGAAACCTGAATATGGCGGCGCTCAAGCCGTGGAGGCCGCAGCCAGTGCCAGTGAAGAGTAATTTCGACCGCATTTTGTCCAGTGAAGACGTGATGCGTCGTCGCGCGACGTTCTTGCAGCGTATCCATATCGACGGTCCTTTGCTGGTCTTGCTGCTGACCCTGGCGGCAGGCAGCCTGTTCGTTCTGTACTCGGCGAGTGGCAAGAACTGGGATCTGCTGATCAAGCAGGCGAGTTCGTTCGGTATCGGTCTGGTCGCTATGGTGATCATTGCTCAGTTCGAGCCGCGCTTCATGGCCCGCTGGGTGCCCGTGCTGTATGTGGTGGGTGTGCTGTTGCTGGTCGTCGTGGATGTCATGGGCCATAACGCCATGGGTGCGACCCGCTGGATCAATATCCCCGGCGTGATTCGCTTTCAGCCTTCCGAGTTTCTCAAGATCATCATGCCCGCGACGATTGCGTGGTACCTGTCCAAGCGATCTCTGCCGCCGCATCTCAAGCATGTGGCGGTCAGTCTGGCGTTGATCGGTGTGCCGTTTGCCTTGATCGTTCGTCAGCCTGACCTGGGGACATCGCTGCTGATCCTCGCGTCGGGTGCGTTTGTGATGTTTATGGCGGGCCTGCGCTGGCGCTGGATTATCAGCGTGATTGCTGCTGCGGTGCCGGTGTCGGTTGCAATGTGGTTTTTCATCATGCACGACTACCAGAAGCAGCGCGTGCTGACCTTTCTCGACCCGGAGAGCGATCCGCTCGGCACAGGCTGGAACATCATTCAGTCCAAAGCCGCTATCGGTTCCGGTGGTGTATTCGGCAAGGGCTGGCTGCTGGGTACCCAGTCACACCTGGACTTCCTGCCGGAAAGCCATACCGACTTCATCATCGCCGTACTGGGCGAAGAGTTCGGTCTGGTGGGGATCTGCGCGCTGTTGCTTATCTATATGCTGCTCATCGGACGCGGTCTGGTGATCACGGCTCAAGCCCAGACATTGTTCGGCAAGTTGCTGGCTGGCGCGTTGACGATGACATTTTTTGTTTACGTTTTCGTCAACATCGGTATGGTCAGTGGCCTGTTGCCGGTCGTGGGTGTGCCGTTGCCCTTCATTAGCTATGGAGGAACTTCGCTCGTGACGCTGCTGTCAGCCTTTGGGGTTTTGATGTCGATCCATACACACCGTAAATGGATCGCACAGGTTTGATTAAGGTGAAGAATTCAATGCAAGTAGTGCGTAGCTGGGCTCGATATGCTCCGGTGGTCGGCCTGGTTGGCATTCTTGGATCTGTTCAAGAAGCATTCGCTGGCGATTACGAAGGTTCGCCGCAAGTGGCTGAGTTTGTCGGTCAGATGACCCGCGATTATGGTTTTGCCGGTGAACAATTGATCGACGTGTTCCGTGAGGTCGAGCGCAAGCAAGCCATTCTGGATGCGATTTCCCGTCCGGCCGAGCGGGTCAAACAGTGGAAAGACTATCGCCCGATGTTCATCACCGACGCGCGTATTGCGCGGGGTGTGGATTTCTGGCGTCAGCACGAGGCCGCGTTGGCCCGTGCCGAGCAGGAATACGGCGTCCCGGCTCAGGTGATCGTATCGATTATCGGCGTCGAGACCTTTTTCGGGCGCAACACCGGTAATTACCGTGTGATTGACGCTCTGTCGACGCTTGGCTTTGACTATCCTCCTCGCGCTGAATTCTTCCGCAAGGAGCTGCGTGAGTTCTTGTTGCTGGCCCGTGAAGAACAGGTTGATCCGCTGACGCTCAAGGGGTCTTATGCTGGTGCCATGGGCTTGCCGCAGTTTATGCCGAGTAGCTTCCGCGCCTATGCGGTGGATTTCGACGGTGATGGGCACATCAATATCTGGACCGATCCGGATGATGCCATCGGCAGTGTGGCCAGTTACTTCAAGCAGCATGGCTGGGTCGCTGGCGAGCAGGTGGTCAGCCTTGCAAGCGTGCGCGGGGATCGCGTTGATGAAGGACTGACACCGGGCATTGATCCGGTAAAGACCGTCGGGGAGTTGCGAGCCTTGGGGTGGTCGAGTCATGATGCGCTGCGCGACGACCTGCCAGTGACCGCATTCAAGCTGGAAGGCGAAAATGGGCCTGAATACTGGATGGGTTTGAAGAATTTTTATGCAATCACTCGCTATAACCGCAGTGTGATGTACGCCATGAGTGTGCATCAGCTGTCTGAATTATTGGTTCAAGCTCGGGGCGTCAAGTAATGCGGGCATTGCCGATGGTTACATCTTTGAAGTTGATGGCGTTGGCTTCGTTGTCATTGCTGGTGGTCAGCTGTTCGTCCCCGAGTCGTCCTGTACAGAAGGGCACGGCGGGTATCTCTTCGCCACCGGGCCTGGACATCAACCGTGCGCATAAAGATGGCGCGCCCTGGTGGGACGTGGATATCTCGCGTATCCCTGATGCGACGCCAAGCCTGCACACCGGTCCGTACAAGGCCAACCCGTACACCGTGCTGGGCAAGACTTATTTCCCTATTCAGGACTCCAGGAACTATGTCGCGTCAGGCACTGCATCCTGGTACGGGACCAAGTTCCATGGCCAGAACACCGCCAATGGCGAGGTTTATGACCTGTATGGCATGAGCGCGGCGCACAAGACGTTGCCGCTGCCCAGCTATGTAAAAGTGACCAACCTGGACAACAATCGTACGGTGATTTTGCGCGTCAACGACCGTGGACCGTTCTATTCGGACCGGATCATTGACTTGTCTTATGCCGCGGCCAAAAAGCTCGGTTATGCCGAAAGCGGCACCGCACGGGTCAAGGTTGAAGGGATCGACCCGCAGGTATGGCTAGCCCAGAATGGACGTCCTGCGCCGTTGCTGCCGAATCAGCCACAGGCAATACCGCAACCTGCTGCACCGGCTTTGGTCGCATCTGCCGGGACCATCGAGCAGTACACGCCACCGCCGCAACAGCACGCTGCGCCTGCGGTGCCGTTTGACGCAAAAAAAAACGCTTCCGTACCAGTCTCTGGGCTGTATCTCCAGGTGGGCGCGTTCGCCAACCCGGACGCTGCGGAGCTCCTGAGGTCGAAATTGAGCGGGATGGTTCGGGCACCGGTTTTCGTGAGTTCGATAGCCCGCAATCAACAGACACTCTATCGAGTTCGAATGGGGCCGATCGAGACTCAGGGTGAAGCCCAGCAAATGCAAAACAGCGTTAGGTCAGCCAATCTGGGTCAGCCTAGCGTCGTGACACTGGATTAATAGCCGTTCACGTCCGGCAGCGATGTCGGGGCGGATCGGTTTGCAGTTGCCTGCCAGACTCATTGCCATCAGAGCAAGTCGCGCAGGCAACTGTCCATGAGCCTGTTTGTCGAACAGGCGGCTCATGGGCCAGGATTAGAGCCTGGCACCGCCGGTCGATGGCGGCACCGCTGCCATCGGCCCGTTAAGCTTTGCCCGCGAGGGCATGTTTGCCCATTAGCAATTTCGAGAGACGGATGAACATCACCACCTTTGCAAAACGCTTGTGCCTGCTTGTACCGCTGATCATCACTCCGGCTGCCTGGGCGGCCGAGCAGATGACGCCTTCCGCACCGCAACTGGCCGCCAAGGCCTACGTGCTGATGGACGCCAGCAGCGGTAACGTTCTGGTCGAAAACAATGGCGACCAGCGCCTGGCGCCTGCAAGCCTGACCAAACTGATGACCGCCTACATCGCGACTCTGGAAATCCGTCGTGGTCAGATTGGTGAGAACGACCCTGTGACCGTCAGCGAAAACGCTTGGCGCACCGGTGGTTCGCGGATGTTCATCAAAGTCGGCAGCCAGGTAACCGTCAGTGACCTGCTGCACGGCATCATCATTCAGTCGGGTAACGACGCCAGCGTAGCGCTCTCCGAGCACATCGCAGGCAGCGAAGACGCGTTCGCCGACATGATGAACAAGACTGCCGCTGATCTGGGCATGACCAACAGTCACTTCATGAACCCGACAGGCCTGCCAAATCCGGAGCATTACTCTTCTGCTCACGACATGGCGATTCTGGCGCGCGCGATCATTCATGAAGACCCGGCTCACTACG
Source organism: Pseudomonas sp. HP_14 (assembly GCF_055283875.1). NCBI lineage: Bacteria > Pseudomonadati > Pseudomonadota > Gammaproteobacteria > Pseudomonadales > Pseudomonadaceae > Pseudomonas > Pseudomonas sp. HP_14. The sequence continues at coordinate 121,712 of NZ_JBTOQI010000004.1, forward strand.
CGATCTATTCGCAGAAAGAGTTCTTCTGGAACAACATCAAGCAACCTAACCGTAACCTGCTGCTGTGGCGCGACAAGACAGTAGATGGCCTGAAAACCGGCCACACTGACGAAGCTGGCTATTGCATGGTTTCGTCTGCCGTTCGCGACGGCATGCGTCTGATCGCAGTAGTATTCGGTACTGCGAGCGAGCAGGCCCGTGCTGCCGAAACGCAGAAGTTGCTGACTTACGGTTTCCGTTTCTTCGAAACCCAGAACTTCTATCAGAAGGGCACCGAGCTGGCTCAGGCCACTGTCTGGAAAGGTACCGAGCGCCAGGTCAAAGCTGGCCTGGCTGAAGACCTGAGCATGACCATGCCAAAAGGCGAGATGAAGAAGCTGACCGCCAGCATGACCATGAACCCGCAGTTGGTTGCGCCAATCGCCAAGGGCGATGTGATCGGCAAGGTTGAAGTGAAAATGGAAGACAAAGTCGTCCACACTGCCAATCTGATTGCCCTCGACGCTGTTGAGGAAGGTGGCATCTTCCGCCGCGTGTGGGATAGCATTCGTCTGTTCTTCTACGGCTTGTTCAACTGATAACAGTACAACGCTGACCATGACGCGCCCGCTCATACCCTGAGTGGGCGCGTTTCCGTGTTCACGGCTTGTGAGACCTTTACTGCCATGACAGATTCCGACGTCAAGTCGCACAAAATCGAATTCCCCTGCGATGACTATCCGATCAAAGTGATCGGTGACACAGGTGTGGGGTTCAAAGACAGCGTGATCGAGATTCTGGCCAAATACGCCAAGATCGAGATATCCACGCTCGCCGAACGCCAAAGCAGCAACGGCAAGTACACGACTATCCAGTTGCACATCGTTGCAACCGGCGAAGACCAACTGCGTGACATCAATAGTGCCTTGCGCGCTACGGGTCGCGTGCACATGGTGCTTTGATGGCTGCAATGCTGGGCGTTCGCGAACTGGGTCAGGTCGATTACGAACTGGCCTGGCATGCGATGCAGCGCTTTACCGACCAGCGCGGTAAAGAGACTCAGGACGAGATCTGGTTGGTGCAGCACGCACCGGTTTTCACTCAGGGACAGTCCGGTAAACCCGAACATTTGCTGTTACCGGGTAATATTCCGGTGGTACAGGTCGATCGTGGCGGCCAAGTGACCTATCATGGGCCCGGCCAATTGGTGGTCTATCTGATGCTTGATGTCAGACGCCTTGGTTTCGGTGTGCGTGATCTGGTAACCCGGATCGAAAATAGCCTGATCGACCTGTTGGCCAGTTACGGTGTAACGGCTGCGGCAAAGGCTGACGCACCGGGTGTTTATGTCGAAGGAGCGAAGATCGCGTCCCTGGGATTGCGAATTCGCCAAGGTTGCTCATTCCATGGTCTGGCGCTCAACGTCGACATGGACCTTGAGCCCTTTCGACGGATTAATCCCTGTGGATACGCAGGACTGGCAATGACCCAGCTGTGCGATCATGCAGGCCCGATTGAATTTGCCGAGGTAAGTGCCCGGCTGCGCGCGCAGCTCGTCAAACACCTCGACTATGCTGAGCAGACGACCCTAACGGGCGGAATCGACTGATTATGACTACTGCGACTGAAACTGCCGTGCAAACCTTGATCCCAACCGTCGACGTTTCCGAGCGTGCACCTCGCCCTAAAGTTGAGGCTGGCGTGAAGCTGCGTGGCGCGGAGAAAGTTGCGCGTATCCCGGTGAAGATCATTCCGACTGTCGATCTGCCGAAAAAGCCTGACTGGATCCGCGTTCGTATTCCGGTTTCCCCTGAGGTTGATCGCGTCAAACAACTGCTACGCAAGCACAAGTTGCACAGCGTTTGCGAAGAGGCTTCCTGCCCGAACCTGGGTGAGTGCTTCTCCGGTGGCACTGCGACCTTCATGATCATGGGCGATATCTGCACCCGTCGCTGCCCGTTCTGCGATGTAGGCCATGGTCGTCCAAAGGCGCTGGACGTCAACGAGCCGACCAACCTGGCCGTTGCCATCGCCGATCTGCGCCTCAAGTATGTGGTGATCACCTCGGTTGACCGTGATGATTTGCGTGATGGCGGTGCTCAGCATTTTGCCGACTGCATCCGTGAAATCCGTAAGCTGTCGCCGAACGTGCAACTCGAAACGCTGGTTCCGGACTACCGTGGCCGTATGGACGTCGCTCTGGAAATCACTGCTGCCGAGCCACCGGATGTGTTCAACCACAACCTCGAGACCGTGCCGCGTCTGTACAAGGCTGCGCGTCCGGGCTCCGATTACCAGTGGTCGCTGACCCTGCTGCAGCGTTTCAAACAAATGGTCCCGCACGTACCGACCAAGTCCGGCCTGATGCTGGGTCTGGGCGAAACTGATGAGGAAGTCATCGAAGTCATGCAGCGCATGCGCGAGCACGACATCGACATGCTGACCCTCGGTCAATACCTGCAACCTTCGCGCAGCCACTTGCCTGTCCAGCGCTTCGTGCACCCGGACACGTTCGCGTGGTTCGCCGAAGAAGGTTACAAGATGGGCTTCAAGAACGTGGCGTCCGGTCCGCTGGTGCGTTCTTCGTACCACGCCGACGAGCAGGCCAAGATTGCCGTCAAGGCGATGGTCTGACGCGTCAAGCGTTGATTGTTTGAGCTGTAAACAAGGCGGGCCGGATATCACTATCCGGCCCGTTTTTGTTTGGAGGATGCTTGGCTTTCGGTAGATGTGTTATTTGCTATGTATGGCCTGCATGAGCCGTCCCCGTGTCCCTGACACCGCGCTGTCTCGCAGCAACATTTGACCTGTAGGAGTGCACGAGCACCGCGAGGCCGCGATAGCGGTGCATCAGGCAGGACGCCATCGCTGCCTCGCGATGCTCGTGAGCTCCTGCAGGAGGTGTCTTTTCGGCTTAAGGCCTGCGCAGGTTTTGCAACAACTCCTGCGTCGGATAGCCATCAGCAGGCCAGCCAAGTGCTTGCTGCGCACTGCGAATGGCTTTGCGCGTGTTGGCGCCGATAATGCCGTCTGGGGTGCCTGCGTCGTAGCCTTTGGCCGAGAGCAGGGTTTGCAGTTCCATGCGCTCAGAACGGCCTAGAGGGACGTCCCCGCGCGGCCAACTGCCTTCGACATACCCACCGCCCTGGAAACGCCCAGACAACAGCCCGATAGCCAGCGCATATGAAGATGAGTTGTTGTAGCGCAGGATCGCGCGGAAGTTGTCCATCACCAGAAAGGCCGGGCCTTTATAACCTGCCGGTAACAGCAGAGCCGCCTGTTGCTGCGCCGCCGTCGGTGGCAGGGCGCTGCCGTTGGGCAGAGTCAGCCCCAGTTGCTGCCATTCAGCAAGAGTCTTACGGGTTGACGCATCAGCCAGTGCATAGTCGAAACCAGACGCGAGTTTGACTTCATAGCCCCAGGGCAGGCCGGTCTGCCAGCCAGAGCTTTGCAGGTAGTGCGCCGTCGATGCGAGCGCGTCAGGCGCGCTGTTCCAAATGTCACGGCGCCCGTCACCGTCAAAGTCAACGGCGTGAGTGTTGTAGGTCGTCGGGATGAACTGCGTCTGGCCCATGGCGCCGCCCCAGGAACCGATCATTTGTTCCGGTGAAATATCGCCCTGCTGCAGGATTTGCAGTGCTGCCAGTAACTGGTCTTGAGCGAAGCTGCGACGCCGGCCCTCATAGGCCAGTGTGGCCAGCGAGCGGATCACTGATTGCGAACCCTGGAATTGTCCAAAGTTGCTCTCCATACCCCATACAGCTACCAACGCATTGCGGTCGACGCCGTAACGCTGTTCGATGGTTTGCAGGACCCCTGCGTACTGATTGAGCAGTGCTTGTCCCTTGCGAACCCGCGCATCCGAAATTGCGCCGTCCAGGTATTCCCACACTGGGCGGGTAAATTCGGGCTGGCTGCGATCAGCTTTGACCACCTTCATGTCTGGCGTCACGCCAGTAAACGCGCGATCAAAAATGTCCGGTCTGATACCTGCCTTGAGGGCTTGCGCGCGGAAACCAGCCTGCCAGTCGGCAAAGCTCATGGTTGGCAGAATATCGAGATTGGCATCCACAGCAATGGCCGGAGCCGGTGAGGCCAGCGGCGTTGTGATAACGCGTGGAAGAGGCGTGGCGTCGGCTGCTGTCGGTTTTTCCGCGCAGGCAACTAACAGGATAAGGCTGGAGGCAGCGATCATTTGGCGCAATTGCCAACGTCGGAAAAAACAAGAGGGCATGCTTGGGTCCAAGGTATTACCGTTAGATGCAGACCTTAACATGCCTGCAGGCCGGAAAGGACCTCGGGGAACAGTCGCGATGTTTCAGGCTGCCAGAAAGTGAGAAGCCTCCCAGCTTTTAGACTGGAAGGCTTCACGGCGGTAGCTGCCTTTGCCTTTACCCGGTTGTTCCTGGCGGCTGCGGAACAAGGGTTGGGCGATGATGGATTTGGCTTTGTTCGGTCTTTTTTGCTTATTCATGGCGGGTGTTCTCTGGAGGGAAGGAAGCGGGGCGGATTTTCAAACAGAATGAAGCCTTCTGTCTAATAGATGTGTGCTATCGCCAACGCCCAATCCCTGTTTGTTTTAAAGAGCATGTCACTTTGCTACCTGTAACTTATGACAGCTAGACAGCCCCTATAACGACGCGCCTAATAATCTTCCGACCAGCATTAACTTGAATTCTGAGAGGCGGTAATCGAGCGTGTGTTCGACACATGGAGGTTTAGATGAAACGGCTATATGCAGTGGCGCTATTATTGGCTTTGTCGGCTTGTTCGGTAGATGAAAGCTCGAAGAGGGAAGCGATTGATCCATTTTCTACTGTCGATATGTCGCAGCAGCAATTGGTTGATGACCTGAATGCACGTTATAAAAGCGACGTTGTGGAATGTACCGATGGCACACCCGCCTATTATTGTTCGGGCGTTATGCTTCGCACGGTAAATTACAGTGCTTCTTATCCATTCTGGACTCATAGTCCGCCGGCGGCTCAGTTGGGGTCTCTGACGTTCTCCTATATCAGGCAGGATATTGGAAGTGACGGCAGTGATATCAGCAGCGGCTTTATCTTCAGTGATCAGGACACAGCACTGGCGCAAAACAAGGCGCAGGTGGTGAGGTGTATCTATCCCTTTATGGCAGGCACGCAGAACACGGGGCGGCCGGGTTTCGGGTGTGGCTTTGCGGCAAGCAAGGGTAGACAGGAAGTCGATCTCAGTACCTGTAGGACATTGAGCACTCCTGCAATCACGGCTGCATTATGGTTGGAGAATTTCCGCCGCTTTGGCTCGGATGTTTATAAGCAGTGCTCGTTGAGTTCAATAGTTGCCAGTCAATTCAAAGCCAGCCTGGAAGCGCACAATGGCGTCGATACCGCACATACGGTGAAGCGTAACGAATTGCTGATTGGCACCTGGCGAGAAGAAACGCCAGAGTTGCTGCCGATTGAAGCTTTCTTTTACAACGGCACCACCGGCGGTCTGCTGAATGTGCATGCCTTACGTCGAGCCTATTACCTTAGAACTTCACAGCGCTTGCCGATTGTCAGGGTGAATTTCTCAGCGGCAGACCGAAATATATTCAGTTGGAATGAGGCGGATCAGGTCGACGGCTGGGAGGTGGCGGATCGGTTGAATGCCCGTTACAACGACACCGCCTATGACTGCGAGGGGAAAGCAGCCTTTTACTGTAATGGCGTGATGGCCAGACTGACGGGGTATGGACCCGATTTTCATTCCTGGAACCCCAACCCCGCGGGCAGTAACGATGTTTCCTTTAGCTACTTACGGAAGGATCTCAAGTTCATGCATGCAATTTTTTCAGGGTTGATTGAGCAGGGTTATATATTCAAACAAGCTAATTATTTCGGTCAAAACGGTAATTACCCTCTCCAGGTTTTATGTTCATTTCCTTATGACGCGGTATCAGCGAGTCGATACGGGGAAGGCTGCGGCCCTTCACATTTATTTCCCGTGGACAGTCGCCCCTGTGATGAACAAGGCATTACTACGCTCGCAGCGTGGCGGACCCACTTTAATCTCTATCCGCCTGTAAATTACAATAGATACAGTCACCAGTGCGGGTTTAAAGCTGATCAACCTGGTTTTGCTCTGAGTCTGATGGCCCGGGAAAACCCTCAGGCAGAATGGAGTCTCCTGGCTCATAACGAAATTCTCATTGATCGGTGGCCGCAAAATATTCCCACACAACTTCCAATCGAGGCATTTTTCTATATATACGATCAAGCCAAGGCGGTAGGCCTTGAAGGTGCTAAGTTCATACAACGGGATTATTTCAGTCAGAGTCGCATTACGGCCCCGGTGATCAGCGTCGCCTTCAAAACGGGAGGGGACAACATTTTTAGCTATCACCCGAGTGATCAAGCTGCTGGACTATAGCAATCGGCCGTGGAGCCTGACGTTTCCTGGCTCCACGGTCCAGATTGAGTCTGCTGAGTGTTATTCGGCAGGCAACGCCAGCCGCTGCCCCGCCATCAGCAACGATAACCGACTCAAGCTGCTCCACGGCGAGCCTACCGCTTGGCCTTTGATCTGCGCATCAATGCGTTGCGCATCCATAAGCAGTTCTGCCCAGCGTTTGGCAGAGTAGCGCTGCAGTGCTTTGCTCATTAGCGGTTTGCGTTTGTCCCAGATGGGCGGTCGGGCTGAGCTGAAGGCTTTGTCCAGGGGCATACCCTGACTGAATTGCAGTGCAAGGTTGGCCAACACCCGCAGCTCGCGAGAGAGCGCCCAAAGGATGACCGGCGGCTCGACGCCTTCGCCGCGTAGCCCCTCAAGCATTCTTAAAGCATGAGAAGCTTCGCCGTTGAGAATGGCATCGGTCAGCCCGAAGACGTCGAAACGCGCGCTATCGGCCACCGCGGCCTGCACTGTTTCGACCGTAATCTGACCTTCTTCGGCCATCAGCTTGAGCTTTTCGATTTCCTGCGCTGCTGCCAGCAGATTACCTTCCACCCGAGCGGCTATCAGCTCAACGGCATCCTGAGTTGCGCTCAGACCCGAGTGAGACAAGCGCTGGCGAATCCACTGTGGTAACTGCCCAGCGTCCACTGGCCAGATTTGCACGAACTGAGTCTGCGCGCCGTCGATCAGCGCCTTGCCCCATTTGGTTTTCTGCGCGCTGCCATCAAGCTTGGGCAAACTGATCAGCAGTAACGTGTCTTCCGCCGGGCGTGAGCAGTACTCCATGAGCGCTGCGGCACCTTTGTCGCCAGGCTTGCCGGAAGGCAGGCGCAACTCCAGCAGGCGACGTTCGGCGAAAAGCGACATGCTCGCACCGGCTTGCAGCAGCGTGCCCCAGTCGAAACTGGAGTCGGCACTAAAGACCTGACGTTCATCAAACCCTTGCTGCCTTGCGGCGGCACGAATGGCGTCGGCAGCCTCCTGGCACAGCAACGGGTCATCGCCACTTATCACGTAAACAGGCGACAGGTTGCCTTGCAGGTGTTTGCTGAGTTGGGCGGGTGCGAGTTTCATCTGAGATTCCCCGGTGGCCCTGACGCCGCGCCTTCAAGCAGCAAACACCGAATCTTTGTAGGAGTGAGCTTGCTCGCGATTCTGTCTACCCGTCGCAGAAGTACTGACGGAGCTAACGCTATCGCGAGCAAGCTCACTTCTACAGAAAAAATGCGATTCAATTGAGATGTTTGCATTTTTGTAGATGGCGAATGAAAAACGCGAGGGCCAGGAAAGTGCTGGCCCCCGGCATTTTAACGAGAAGGGATTTCGATTGGCGACTGTTGTGGTGTTTCGTCGCGAATACGTTGTGCAGCTTCCAGCGCATCAGCTTCCGCCTTGGCTACTGCGTCGGCTTTGGCCTGCAGTTCGTCCAGTTGTGCCGGAGTCAATTGCTGCAGCTGGGCCATCAGGTTCTGTATCAGGTCGCTGCGCATTTCGTTGCGAACCTGCACGGCCTGCAGGTCAGAACCGATCAGGTTGTTGCCGTCATGCACGTAGATCTTTTCGATCTGGACCTTGCGCTTCAACAGCTGACGATTCTGGCTGCCGTTGATTTCGTAGTTGAGCGTGGTATTCAGGGTGTACTCGGTTGCACGCCCCGCGCCTCCCGAGCTCGCCGTACGCTGAGTTTCCTGTTCGTCGAGAATAACCAGCTTGTATGGAGCGCCGGTGTAGATCTTCACGTTATTGCCTTCCAGAACCTGACGCAGTTGCACAACGGTTTTACCGTAGGCATCACGTGCGCTGAGGTCCAGTTCCTTGATGGAAAGCTGGTTTTCGCCAGTACCACGCAGCTGGAAACCACAGGCGCTCAACAATACGGCGAGGCCCATAACCAGCAAATTGCGTTTGATCATCTTGATGCTCCCCTTGAAACCGTTTGGGTCGACTCTGCGAACCCAGGAAATATGTTCAGCGCCCGCGCATGGTCGGGCGCCTGATCCCATCAGCTTGCGACGATATTGACCAGTTTGCCGGGTACCACGATCACTTTACGGATCGTCAGGCCATCGATGAAACGCAGTACGTTTTCGTTGGTCCGGGCAGCGGCTTCTACTTCTTCGCGGGTAGCACTGGCAGGCATTTCGATCTGGCCGCGCAGTTTACCGTTAACCTGGATGACCAGCTGCAAGCTGTCTTGAATCAATGCAGTCTGGTCCAGAACCGGCCAGCCAGCGTCGATGATCGGCGTGTCATGACCCAATTCACTCCAGAGTTCGTGGCTGATGTGCGGCGTGATCGGAGCCAGCAACAATGCAACTGTTTCCAGACCTTCCTGCAGCAGCGCGCGATCCTGAACTGAGGCCTGCGGTGCTTTTTCCAGCACGTTCATCAGCGTCATTACCTGCGCGATGGCCGTGTTGAATTTGTGGTGCTGACCGACATCCTGGCTGGCTTGCTTGATTGCCTGATGGATGGCACGGCGAATGACTTTCTGATCGTCGTTCAGCGAAGCGATATCTAGCGCGGCTGGCAGCCCTTGCGTCACGTGGCTTTGCGCCAGACGCCAGACGCGACGCAGGAAGCGATGCGAGCCCTCAACGCCGGAGTCAGACCACTCCAGGCTCATGTCAGGCGGCGATGCGAACATCATGAACAGGCGGCAGGTATCTGCGCCGTACTGATCGATCATCGACTGAGGGTCAACGCCATTGTTCTTCGACTTGGCCATCTTCTCGGTGCCACCAATCTCGACCGGCAAGCCGTCGCTGATCAGTTTGGCGCCAATGATCTTGGCTTTGCTGTCGCGCTCAAGTTCGACATCGGCCGGGTTGAACCACGTCTTGCTGCCGTTGGCTTCGAGACGATAGTAGGTTTCGGCGATAACCATGCCTTGAGTCAGCAGGTTCTTGAACGGCTCGTTCGAGGTCACCAGGCCTTCGTCGCGCATCAGCTTGTGGAAGAAGCGCGCATACAGAAGGTGAAGGATTGCGTGTTCGATACCGCCAATATATTGATCAACCGGCAGCCAGTGGTTGGCTGCAACAGGATCAACCATTCCGCCTTCATAGTGTGGCGAGGCGTAACGGGCAAAGTACCAGGACGACTCCACGAAGGTGTCCATGGTGTCGGTTTCGCGCTTGGCTGGTGCGCCGCATTTCGGGCAGCTGCACTCGTAGAACTCAGGCATGCGCGCCAATGGCGAGCCAGCGCCGTCCGGTACAACGTCTTCAGGCAGTACAACCGGCAACTGATCTTCAGGGACCGGTACATCGCCGCAGGTGTTGCAATGCACGATCGGGATCGGGCAGCCCCAGTAACGCTGACGGCTGATTCCCCAGTCGCGCAGGCGGAATTGGGTGCGTGATTGGCCGAGGCTCTTCTTGGTCAGTGCCGCTTCCATGGCGTCGAATGCGCCAGCGAAGTCCAGGCCATCGAACTCGCCGGAATTGATCAGCGTGCCGTGCTCGTTGTACGCGGCTTGCCATGGCGCAGGTGTTTCATCGCCAGCGCTGGTGCGTACGACCGGTTTGATGGGCAGGTTATATTTGACCGCGAACTCGAAATCACGCTCGTCGTGGGCCGGTACTGCCATTACCGCGCCGTCGCCGTAATGCATCAGCACGTAGTTGGCGACCCAGACTGGCAGTTTTTCGCCCGTCAGCGGGTGCTCCACGAACAGCGAGGTCGGCAGGCCTTTTTTCTCTTGGGTGGCGACGTCCGCTTCGGCAACGCTGCCGCTTTTGCATTCGTCGATGAAGGCTTGTAGCTGCGGGTCGGTCTGTGCAGCCAGAGTCGCCAGTGGATGCTCGGCAGCCACGGCAACGTAAGTCGCGCCCATCAGGGTGTCAGGACGAGTGGTGAAGACTTTCAGTGCACCGGCTTCACCAATGGACGCCTGGTCGTACGGGAACTGCACTTCCATGCCACGGGATTTACCAATCCAGTTACGTTGCATGGTTTTGACCTGCTCGGGCCAGCCCGGCAGTTCGTCGAGACTCTCCAGCAGCTCATCCGCGTACGCGGTGATCTTGAAGTAGTACATCGGGATTTCACGCTTCTCGATGACCGCGCCGGAACGCCAGCCGCGGCCATCGATGACTTGTTCGTTGGCCAGAACGGTCTGGTCAACAGGGTCCCAGTTCACGGTGCCGTTCTTGCGGTAGATCACGCCTTTTTCGAAGAGTCGGGTGAACAGCCACTGTTCCCAGCGATAGTAATCAGGCTTGCAGGTGGTGACTTCCCGGGACCAATCGACCGCCAGTCCCAGGCTGCGCAGCTGGGTTTTCATGTAAGCGATGTTTTCGTAGGTCCACTTGGCCGGCGCGACGTTGTTTTTCATCGCGGCGTTTTCCGCCGGCATGCCGAATGCGTCCCAGCCCATTGGCTGCAGAACGTTCTTGCCTTGCATGCGCTGGTAGCGGGCGATCACGTCACCGATGGTGTAGTTGCGCACGTGACCCATATGCAGCTTGCCGCTAGGGTAAGGAAACATCGACAGGCAATAGAAGGTGTCCTTGCCTGGCTGTTCACTGACTTCAAAAGACTTTTGCTCGTCCCAGAAGGTTTGGGCGGCGGCTTCGATTTCACGGGGCTGATAGAGTTCGTGCATGGCTACTTTTTACTAAAGATTGGTGACCCTTGACCTCTTCGTTGCTTCGCCGAGTCAGGTCGGCACCGCTTGCCGGACAAAGGAAACTGCCTGTGCGGTGCTTTCGTGCTCACGCGAGCGGAAGTGGAATTACAGGAAGCGCCGTAGCATACATGAGCGCCGACTATCGAGGGAAACCCTGATTGCGTGGCTCATTGCTCGCAAGGACCTGTTGCGCAGCACCCAGCCGCCGTTTGTCGCAGCAATGCACCGGTTTTGACAGTGGCGCTAAGCTCAATGACGAGGGTATGTTTTATCTTCGATGAGGTGAGCGGATGACAGAGCTGCAGCACACAGCAACACCCCCCGAGCTGTACGAACGTTTGATTAATCGGCTGGGCCTTGCTCTGGAAACGGCAGATATTGCAGTGCGACTTCGTCACGAGTGGCCTGAGGAGCTGGAGCTTCGTGGCTTGAGTCGTGCCGAGTTCGATCTGATTGAAGCCTACTTAAACAACGGTGCCGTTGCGGCAGGTGGTGAGGTGACGCCTGATGGAAAAAGCGGTTTCATCGTTTCAAGAGAACCCGTGGGGTCGGTATCGATGCCGTCGCATTCAGCCAAGGTCATCTGGCTGAAGGATAAAAAGCACGCCATGACCCTGGCGAAGTTGAACCGTCACAGCACGAGCAATTTTTTCAGGCGTTAACCTTCGCAGGCTGCGGGCCTGCATCATAAGCATTGTTGCTTAGCGTCAATCCTTCTAGGCTTCGGGCATCTTCTGGAGATGCTCGATGCCTGTCCGCTATTTTTTCAAAGCTCTTTTTCTCCCACCCGGTATTTTCTTCGTCCTTTTGCTACTGGCGTTTTATGTACGCCGTGCCCGGCCGCGTCTGGCTGCAGTATGTTTTGCGATTGGCCTCGGCGGGCTGTGGCTGATGAGCTTGCCTGTAGTCGTAGAGACCGCTGCCCGCAGTATCGAGCAGGTACCGCCGCTCTCGCGCAGCGAGTGGGCAACCCTCGCGCAGCAGGCCGACGCGATTGTGATTCTCGGGTCGGGGCGCGAACGTAATGACCCGAGTTGGGGGGCTGATATCCCGACAGGCGTGGCCCTTGAGCGCATGCGCTACGCAGCAAGGCTGGCAAAAGCTTCAGGCCTGCCGATCCTGACGACCGGTGGCTTGCATTACGGAGAGCCGCCGAGTGAGGCGGCCATTATGGCGGAGTCTCTGGAAAACGATTTTGGCGTACAGGTGCGCTGGCAAGAGGGCTTGAGTCGTACGACCTGGGAGAACGCAACGATGACAGCTGCCATCTTGCAGCCTTTGGGTATCAAACGGGTGGTGCTTGTAACGCAGGGCTGGCACATGCCGCGTTCAAAATGGAGCTTTGAAAAGGCCGGATTTACGGTGGTTGGGGCGCCCGTTGGTTTTTTGAGTGCCGACAACGCTCGCGTGTTTGGTGGCTGGCTGCCGGAAAGCCGGGCTATCTGGCAAAGCGGTCAGTTGCTTAATGAAGCGGCGGGGTTGCTGGTTTATCCGTGGGTGTACCGGTAATTTGTGAGAGCCGAGCTTGCTCGCGATAAGGCTCAGGTAATTTACCTGCTAAATCTCGGTGCCCTTATCGCGAGCAAGCTCGGCTCCCACATAGACTGCATTTTTCCGTAGGAGCGGTGTTGTTACACCGTCTTGGAAATCCGGCTCGCTACCAGTGCCCAGCCAATCAGCAGTACGCAAACAATGGCCAATGGCCAAGAGCGCCAGCGCAGGTACGGTGTCAGTTGCTGCATCGGCACAACTTCGCCGTACATCACGCCACGCTCGAATTGCGGGATGCGGGTGGTGATTTTTCCAAACGGATCAATCAGCGCGGTAACACCGTTGTTGGTCGCGCGGATCATCCAGCGGCCAGCCTCCAGCGCACGCATCTGCGCCATTTGCAAGTGTTGAAGCGGGCCGATAGAGGTGCCGAACCACGTGTCGTTACTCACCGTCAGCAGTAGTTCGCTTTGCGCTGAAAGCCCGGCAGCAAACTCTGGGTAAACCACTTCATAGCAAATGAATGGCGCGATCCGGTAGCCTTTGGCTTGCAGCATTGCCTGATCGCTCGGGCCGCGAGCGAAGTCGGACATAGGAAGGTCAAAAAATGCAATCAGGCCGCGTAGAAGGTCCTGTAAAGGAACGTACTCGCCAAATGGCACCAGCTTTTGTTTCAGGTAAGTGCCTTCGCCCTGACCCACTACGGTGATGGCGTTGTAGTAGTTGTAGCTACCGCGATCATTGGATTCACGCAGCGGGACGCCGGTAATCAGTGCCGAACCTCGCTCCGTCGCGAATTGCCCCATCATTTTCAGATAGCCTTCAGCGGAGCTTTTGAGCACCGGCACGGCGGTTTCCGGCCAAATGATCAGGTCGGCCTGTTGCGAGCGGAAAGTCATGTCGCGATACAGCGCCAACTGCGCGTTGAGCTGCTCGGGGTCCCATTTCATCTGCTGTTCGATGTTGCCCTGCATCGCAACCACTTTCAGCGGCGCACCGGCGGGCGACGTCCAGGCGTAACCTTTCAATGCCAGCGAAACAATCCATGGCCCGGCCAGCAGAACCAAGCCCGCCGCCAAGAACGACTTGCGCGCCCGCAGCCTTGAAATATTGCACAGCAACGCAGCCGTCAGTGCCAGGGTGAAGGACACCAGCCACATCCCGCCGAGCGGCGCGAGCCCTGCCAGTGGCCCATCAAGTTGACTGTAACCGGAGTAGAGCCACGGGAACCCGGTGAGAAACCAGCCGCGGAACGCCTCTTGAACCAGCCACAAGGCTGCAAAAGCGAGTGCATCGGCTAGCGGGGCTTCGTTGCGGCGGATCCAGCGTGCCCACACCCAGGCGGGCAGGGCAAAGAACCAGGCAATACAGGCGATAAACAGTAGCATCAGGAACCCGGCGAGCAGCACCGATGCGCCGCCGAAGTTATGAATGCTGACATAGATCCAGCTGGTGCCAGCCCCGAACAGGCCAAAGCCAAAGCACCAGCCGCGCCCCAACGCCTGACGTGGACGCAGGTCGCGCAGACCGAGATAGAACAAGGCCAGCGCGACCAGGGCCAGCGGCCAGATATCGTAGGGGGCTAAAGCGAGGGTGGTAAGCGCGCCAGCCACCACAGCCAGCAGGTTACCGGGCCAGCCGGGGCGGGAGATCCAGCGCATTTACATTCCTTAGAACGGGGGTGGCGTTACGAGCGTGAAATAGGGCTCAAGCGCAGCAAGTGAATACGACGGCTGTCAGCATTGAGAATCCGGAAACGATACGCGCCGATTTCGGTGATTTCATTACGCTTGGGCAGGTGCCCGAACGCGCTCATCACCAGACCGCCAACTGTATCGAACTCGTCATCAGAGAACTCGCTGTCGAAGAACTCGTTAAAGCTTTCGATGGGCGTGAGCGCTTTGACCAGAAAATCGCCACTCGGCAGAGGTTTGATGTAGCTGTCTTCCTCTACGTCGTGCTCGTCTTCGATATCGCCGACGATCTGTTCCAATACGTCTTCGATGGTCACCAGTCCGGCCACGCCGCCGTATTCGTCGATAACGATGGCCATGTGGTTGTGGTTGGCGCGAAACTCACGCAGCAGCACGTTCAGGCGCTTGGATTCGGGCACGAAGGTGGCGGGTCGCAGCAGGTTCTTGATGTCCCCTTCGCCGCCATCCTCCTTGAGGATCAGAGGCAGTAGATCCTTGGCCAGCAATACGCCGAGTACGTCGTCATGGCTTTCGCCGATGACCGGGTAACGTGAGTGGGCGGCGTCGATGACTGCCGGGAGAAACTCCCGCGGCGTCTGGCTGGCCTTGATGCTGATCATCTGCGAGCGCGGCACCATGATGTCGCGCACTTGCAGGTCTGCTACCTGAATGGCGCCTTCGACGATGGCCAGGGCTTCGCTGTCCAGCAGCTTGTTCTGGTGGGCTTCGCGCAGCAGCTCAAGGAGCTCCTGGCGGTTTTTCGGCTCATGGGCAAAAGCCTGGGTGAGCTTACCCAGCCATGACTTTTGCCCGTTGCTCGATCGATCTTCGCTCATAGCCCTTACTCGTTGTCCTTGCTTGGTATTGCTGAATGTGGAGGTTCGTCGTGTTCGTCGTCTGCATAGGGATCGGGATAGCCCAACTCTCCAAGCAACGTTCGTTCCAGCGCTTCCATTTCCTCGGCTTCTTCATCGTCGATGTGGTCGTAACCCAACAGATGCAGACAACCGTGAATGACCATGTGCGCCCAATGTGCGTCGATCGCCTTGCCTTGTTCCTGTGCTTCACGGGCAATTACCGGTGCACAGATGACCAGGTCACCGAGCAGCGGTATATCCAGCATATCGTCGGGCACGTCAGCAGGGAACGACAGCACATTAGTCGCGTAATCCTTGTGTCGCCATGTGTGATTGAGCTCACGGCCTTCGGTTTCATCCACAAGCCGGATGGTCAGCTCGGAATCGGCACTGCGCTTGCGCAAGCCCATTTCGCACCAAAGGCGGAACTGAGCTTCGCTTGGGAGATTCGCTTCACTCGCTACTTGCAGGTCCAGCTCAAGCATCGCGGCGGTATTCCCGTGAGGAATTGGTCGTAGCTGGCGGCGCGTCGCTGTTGCGGTCTTCGAAGCGCTCGTAGGCTTCGACGATGCGCTGCACCAGTGGGTGACGGACCACGTCCTTGGGCTTGAAGTGCGTGAAGCTGATGCCCTGAACGTCCTTGAGCACTTCGATGACATGAGTCAGGCCGGACTTGGTGCCTTTGGGCAGGTCAACCTGAGTGATGTCGCCGGTTATGACGGCAGTGGAGCCAAAGCCGATCCGGGTCAGGAACATCTTCATCTGCTCGACCGTGGTGTTCTGGCTTTCGTCGAGGATAATGAAGCTGTTATTGAGTGTACGACCGCGCATGTACGCCAGCGGTGCGACTTCAATAACCTGCTTTTCGATCAGCTTGGCGACATATTCGAAGCCCAGCATTTCGTAAAGCGCATCGTAAAGCGGGCGCAGGTAAGGGTCGATTTTTTGAGCCAGATCACCGGGCAGGAAGCCGAGCTTTTCGCCCGCTTCAACGGCCGGTCGGACCAACAGGATGCGTCGAATCTGCTCACGCTCCAGCGCATCCACGGCGCAGGCCACAGCAAGATAGGTCTTGCCGGTACCCGCCGGGCCGATGCCGAAGTTGATGTCGTTACCGAGGATTTCCTTGACGTAGCGCTGCTGATTCAAGCCGCGGGGGCGAATCATGCCTTTTTTGGTGCGCAGAGCCACGCCTGGGTCGGCGGCCGGATGGTTGTCCAGCTCTTCCACGCCGGATTCCTGCAGGAACAGGTGGACCATGTCGGGCGACAGTTCGGAGCTTTTGGCTTCCCGATACAGGCGGCGCAACAGGTTTTCGGCTGAGGTGGTTTGCTTGGGCTCGCCAATCAGTTCGAACTGACTGCCGCGGTTGCGGATCTCGATATTCAGGCGCTGTTCGATGAGACGCAGGTTCTCGTCGAGTTGCCCGCAGAGATTTGCGAAGCGATGAGCCTCGAAGGGTTCGAGGATAAAACGATGTGGTTCGACTTGTACGTTCAAGGTCGTTTTTAGCTGCCCTGCAATTTAGGTGATACGAAGGATAAACCCTGTGACCGGTGTGCGAAAGCTTTGACTTGAGAAAGGTTGTGCGCAAATCAACAGGACGATGAAATCCCGGTACGAGCGAACTTGTTCGCGAGGCGTCATCCGTAGCTACACGGGACCAATGCCTCGCCAACAAGTTGGCTCCTACCGGTTCGGCGTGCTCGGCGCTTTCAATTCAACAACGACCCGCGCAACGAGTGCGGCTGGGCGTCGTCGATGTGTACGTCGGCAAACTGGCCGATCAGCTTGGGGTTGTCGCAGCGGAAATTGACGATCCGGTTGTTCTCGGTGCGACCCTGCAGTTCGCCCGGGTCTTTTTTCGAATAGTCGGTCACCAGAATGCGCTGGGTGCTGCCGACCATTTGTCGGCTGATCTCGAAACCCTGCTGGTTCAGGCGGTGCTGCAAGGCAGCCAGGCGCTCTTTTTTCAGCGCTTCAGGGGTCTCATCGTTCAGATCTGCTGCCGGAGTGCCAGGGCGCGGGCTGTAGATGAAGGAAAACGAGAAGTCGAAGCCGACGTCGGCGATGAGCTTCATGGTGTTTTCATGGTCTTTTTCAGTTTCGCCCGGGAAACCGACGATGAAGTCCGAACTGATGCTGATCCCGGGCACGGCAGCCTTGAGTTTGCGGATTCTGGACTTGTATTCAAGCGTGGTGTGGTTGCGCTTCATCGCTGCCAGAATACGGTCCGATCCCGACTGCACCGGCAAATGCAGGTGTTTGACCAGCTCCGGAACTTCGGCGTGAGCCTGGATCAGGCTGTCAGAGAACTCCAGAGGGTGCGAGGTGGTGTAGCGAATGCGGTCGATGCCATCCACCGCAGCTACAACCCGGATCAGATCGGCCAGGTCGGCGGCGCGTCCATCATGGGTGGTGCCGCGATAACCGTTGACGTTCTGCCCGAGCAGCGTCACTTCACGCACACCGTTTTCGGCCAGGTGAATCACCTCGGCGATCACGTCATCGAAAGGCCGGCTGACCTCTTCGCCCCGGGTATAGGGCACAACACAGAACGTGCAGTATTTGCTGCAGCCTTCCATCACGGACACGTAGGCACTCGGGCCATCGACGCGAGGCTCGGGCAAATGGTCGAATTTTTCGATTTCCGGGAAAGAAACGTCGACCTGCGGCAGGCGCGTAAAGCGGGCTGCGTCGATCATTTCCGGCAGGCGGTGCAGGGTTTGCGGGCCAAAAACCACGTCCACGTAGGGCGCGCGATCTCGAATAGCCGCGCCTTCCTGGCTGGCGACGCAACCGCCGACAGCGATCACCATCTCCGGGTTGGCCAGTTTCAGCTCACGCCAGCGGCCCAGCTGGGAGTAGACCCGGTCCTGAGCGCGTTCGCGGATTGAACAGGTATTGAGCAGGATGACGTCTGCATCTTCCGCACGAGCGGTGACTTCCAGGGCTTGATGTTCGCCCAGCAGATCGACCATGCGCGAGCTGTCGTACTCGTTCATCTGGCAACCGTGGGTTTCGATATAAAGCTTCTTGGCCATGCGTCCGTCATCAGGTGGTTCAAAGAACCGCGCATTATAGTGGCGACGGTCTCTGCTTCCTAGCGTCCTCTACCGAACGGGCATGCTATAGTTCGCGCCCTCTTTTATGCCCCCGATTCTTACCCGCCCTTTATGACCAAACGCGAAGCTCCAATCTACAAAGTGATTTTCCTTAACCAGGGCCAGGTGTTCGAAATGTACGCCAAGCAGATCTATCAAAGTGATCTGTGGGGTTTCCTTGAAGTAGAGGAATTCGTCTTTGGCGAGCGCACGACCGTTGTGGTGGACCCGAGCGAAGAGAAGCTCAAGGCGCAGTTCGAAGGTGTCGTACGCAGCTTTGTGCCGATGCATTCAATTGTGCGCATCGACGAAGTCGAGCGAATCGGCACGCCAAAGATCAGCGAAGCACGCGGCACCAGCAACGTGATGCCGTTTCCGATGCCGATGCCGGATAAGTAAGTTTTCGCCCCCTTGAGCCTCACTTTCCTGCGCTGGACTGCGCCTCGGTAAATCGCGCGACAAGGTTCTGATTGGGCTTTTGCTCCCGGAGAACCTTCACCGCGTGGCTCAGACGCTGCAATTCCTCACTGGGCCTGGCCCATTGCTCCTCTGGCAGCGACTCGGACCAGCTTTGCATCGCCTCCGGAATGGCTGCACGGCCGATGCTTTTGATCCGGCGGATTTCCCATTCGGTGAGGTGGTTGGGCAGCGTCCACAAGGTCAGCACGTGGTACGTGTACCACCAGAACGGATAAAAGAAGCCCACCTCGCGATTCTTACGCCGACGCCTCATGCGCTCCCGTGCGTTGTAAAACGTATGCAGCCCTTCATGGGGCGGATCGCCGGGGTTTTGTAGCTCCAGCGGGTCCTGAATTTCCTTGAGGGTGTGAACCTCATATTCCATATACGCCCGGATCGCCTCCCAGTTGCATACCGCCAGATCAAACCCTGCACAAAAAAACTCCAGGCTGTAATGCTCGTCGTGAGGCGGATGATAAAAGCCCACGCCCATGGCGTAGCGGATGTCCATGCCGTATTGCATGACCGACTGTGCCTGAATAACCCACGCCGATAGCGATTCCCATGGCACGAAGATAGGCTCGGTATGACCTCGAGGGACAAAGCAGACTTCCCGGCGCTGGCGGTTGAAGCGGGTGGGGATGACTTCGTGGTATTTGTTGAGGTGGTTGAAGGTGATGAAGAGGTAGAGGGTGAGTGCGGCAGCTGCCGCCCATGAACCTACTTGAAAACCGTATGGCATGTAGTCCAAGGCAAGCTTTGTGGCCATGTCTGCGCCATTACCTTCTGCGATGGTCATAAACCAGACGAGTGCTGATGCGAACAAACCAAAAAACCAGATGGCCCAAAAGGGGAGTCCTACACCTACCTGCCAGGCGAATACTGCGGGTAGCCCAACGCCGAAGTCCAGATACGTATCGTTCATTTCACCGACCGCGTGTCCGTAATCCTGAGCGGGTAGGTCTGTGGGCAACGGCAATGGCGCGAGGTACACGATCTGGCCTGTCGGGAAGGTTTCTCGCATACCCGCATGGGGTGCATGATGAATTTGCGGCGGCGCGTCAGGCGCTTGTTTCCTCATCTTAGTTCTTTCTGCCAAATCAACTACCTCAGGTTTTCTGGACAGATTGCTGTACTTCGCTGAATCGTGATGCGAGGTTCTGGCTGGGTCTTTGTTCGCGTAAGGTTTTGACTGCCTGACTCATGCGCACCAATTTGTCACTGGGCTTTACCCACTGTTCGGTTGGCAGCGGCTCTGACCAGCTTTGCATCGCTTCAGGTATGGCGGCGCGGCCGATGTTTTTGATGTGGCGGATTTCCCATTCGGTGAGGTAGTTGGGCAAGGTCCACAGGGTCAGCACGTGGTACGTGTACCACCAGAACGGATAAAAGAAGCCCACCTCGCGATTCTTGCGACGCCGCCGCATGCGTTCTCGCGCGTTGTAAAACGTATGCAGACCTTCGTGAGGCGGATCGCCGGGATTTTGCAGTTCAAGCGGGTCCTGGATTTCCTTGAGGGTGTGAACCTCATATTCCATGTACGCCCGAATTGCCTCCCAGTTACACACCGCCAAATCAAACCCAGCGCAGAAAAACTCCAGGCTGTAATGCTCGTCGTGTGGAGGGTGATAAAAGCCGACGCCCATGGCGTAGCGGATGTCCATGCCGTATTGCGTGACCGACTGTGCCTGAATAACCCACGCCGATAGCGATTCCCACGGGACGAAGATAGGCTCGGTATGACCTCGAGGGACAAAGCAGACTTCACGGCGCTGGCGGTTGAAGCGGGTGGGGATGACTTCTTTGTATTTGCATAGGTTGTTGAAGGTAATTGCGAGGTAGATGGTGAGGGAAAAGGCGGCGGCCCATCCCCCCATTTCCAAGCCCCCTCGAACCAGTTGCAGCGAAAACTCGGTGGCCTTCTCCAATCCTCTTCCTTCCACAATGGAAAGTAACCAGTCAAGTACGGGGAAGAATAAGCCAAAAAACCAGATTGCCCAGAAAGGTGTTCCAAGGCCCATCTGCCAAGCGAAGACAGCGGGCAAGCCGACTCCAAAGTCGAGGTATCTGTCGTTTAGTTCTCCCACTGCGCCGCCGTAATCCTGCGCCGGTAAATCGGTAGGCAACGGTAATGGCGCAAGATAAGTCACCTGACCAGTCGGGAATGCCTCCAGCATGCCAGCGCGGGGAGCGTGATTGATGGGCGGTGGGCTAGTAATGTCTGTCGCCATCTTATTTTTTCACCTCAGGCATGAGGTCGGGATGAATAGCGAAGTACTCGCATTGTTCTCCCGGTGGCTCGAGGTCGACCGCCGGGAAATCGCCGCTTTCGCCAAACATCGGGAAGCAAACCTCATACACGTTGGCTTCGTATTGCCCCTTTGTAGTGATAGGTCCCAGCTGAATTGAGAGCACGATATCTGTGTGGCTGGGCAGCTCTGAATTGATAAGGCCGCGCACATCCGTCAACTCCACAATTAGTGGGTTGCGCGCCTTGATGTGCAGACGATCTTCCAGGGCTGTGCTCAAGGGGCTCCAGCGCTCTGGCCTGCCCATTCGGCCTTCGACTTTGCGTATCACTTGATAGCCGCCAATATTGAGCACGGAAGAACTGGCATGACTGCCAAGGGGCTTTGTCAGTTCAGCAGCAAACAGTGTCGGGAAATGCAGCAAGAACCTGCGAGGGGTGTCATCGCTACTCGGTATGATTTGTATACGTGGGGCCTGGTAATGCGCGCGCAGCTCCTTCAAATAATGAGCAAGAGGTAAGGAAAGACACAGGTTGGAGTCCTGACCCTCGGCCCATGGTGTGCTCAGCAGCCAGCGATCGTGCCGGCTGAGGTTGTTGCGGTTGAAGTACCAACTGCCGGACAGCTCCAGGGCAGTAAACAAAATCCCTGCCAGGTTAAAACGTAAAAATACTGTAGACAGGCGCACACCGGCAGCCGCCCAAGCGGCTGTCCTCGCAGCAGTTCCAGCTTCTGCGGCTAGAACATGGCTGAAGGTTTGAATCGTTTGAGCGAAGCCATAACTGTTGCTAGCCAGAAAGCCGCTGTTGCCCAGCATGCTGATTGTGGCCCCAATCTGCGCATCGCTATTACCGCTGCGCACTGAGTCTTGCCAATTTTTATGGGAACTCGCAAGGCTCATAGTCGCAGCAATGATCCCTGCGACGTAGCCCACCATTCCAAGGCCAATATGCAATTTCCCCATTTGCACATGAACACCGAGCAGTTCAGCTTTCTTGAAGTTTTTCGCCAGCTCTGCGGCATGGGCGCTAAGTGCCGTATCGGCGATGCCTTGGGCTGCACCAAATCCAGCCGCAGCAGTTGTTGCCTGTGCGCTCCGGTAGGAGCTCTGGTCCTTGGAGCTCTCAGGTTGAGCGAGTGTTTCTCCTCGCACCACAACCAAATTCACCACCTGCGCCAAAAACACCAATAACCCAGCCCCATCCCCGAGCAGCCCGGCCTTCGGCGCTACCGTCACACCCTTTCGATAACTCTCCAGCACCGACTGAGCCTCCCGATGCTGTTGCGCAGGGAACACCAACGCCAACCCCGGCTTGCCGGGGGCCGCGGATTGCAGGTGATTTGAGTCGGTCGGCAGGTCCGCGATGGGGCTCATGGCCTTGGCGAGTTGTTGTTCCAGTTCGGCCAAGGACTGTTGAGTGGTTTGCCGTTGCTCCTTGAACCAGTTGGCATCGGAACCTAGATGCCAGGAACGATCTGCGGCCCTGCGCTCGCGGGACATGCTGGTCAAGGTGCGCAGACGATCACGATGCTGCTGGACGGCCTTGATGGTCTTGCCAAGATTTTGCAAGTCTTCGGCGCTGGCTACCTGGAACGTCACGTTCTCCCGGCGTGCTGCATCAAGAATCGCTACGCCCGCCGCCTTGGGCAGAGTACGAAACAGAGCATCCATGTCGGGCAACTGGCCCTTGTCCATCTGCTGCAAGAAGGCCTGCACCGCCTGCTGAATGCCCATCTGCAACGCTGGAGCCAGTGTGCCCCAGGCAGCCGTGAGGTTGACTTGAGAGGCGGGCGATAGCCGCCCGGTGTCGAGCACCACGCCAGCGCCCCATTGTTTGAGGCGTTCCAGCCATTGCGGTGCGTCCTTGAAAAACAGCCAGCTCGCGTTTGTGAAGACAGCAAACTGCACGCCCAGCTCGGTTTGCGCACTCAACGGCGCGGCGTAAAACATGGGGCGGGACATGGCCGGGTTGTTGTTCAGCCAATCCAGCACCGAATCAACGGCTTTGTCGCTTCGGCAGATGTCTTTCAGACAGGCGTATTCGGTGAGCAGGGCGTGATCAACCTGCTCGCTGTCTTCGATGTCGTAATACCAAATGGCCCGATGCAGGCGGTTTTTGATCAGCAGATCGATGCGATCCTGGGTGATCTTTTCCAATAGCTCGTTTAGCGGTCGCAGGATTGCCCGTTGCTTCTTGAGAAAGACATCCATGCGGGGGCGGTCGATCAAGTCATTGATGCCGCGCTGGCCGAATTTGGCGCCGTGCAGCAGTTCCTTGGTGCGCTTGTCCATCTGGCGATAGAGGCGCCACAGAGGCTGTCGATGTCGAGAAATAAACGCTGGGCTGGTGTTGCTGAAACGTTGCTCGAGGTAGTACTGCTGAAGGGTACGCACTCGGGCTTCTTGTCCTGCATACAGGTTCGACGGATCGGCGCTGGGCGGTATCAGTTCGAGCCTGGCTTTCAGGTCGGCAGGTAATCCCGGATCGTCCACGCGTGGTACAGGGTGCTGGCTGTTGTCTTCACTCATCACTTCCAGCAAGGTTTTGCGCGTGTCACTGCGCTCGGGCTCGGCCAGGAGTTCGATGTCATCCAGGAGCGCCTGAAGCGCAGGATCAGTCTCGGCCCTCTTGTCGAGATCGGCCTCGCTGATCTGGGTCAGGGATTCGATATAACAACCCAGCAAGTAGTCGCGCTCGACCTGACCTTCCTCGGTTCCGCTTTTCGCCCAGGCATCTATCTGGTCGACCACCTGATCCTGATACTGCGCCAGATCGCGCATCACACCGACGTCATCGCTAACCGCCAGAAACAGGAAGTCACGCTTATGAGCGGTGGTGATCTGGCTGGTGAACTCTTCAAGAATGGTTTGGCGATACAGCGGGGTGTGTTCCCAGGCGTAGGGTATCTTCGTCGAAGTGTCGTCCGGTCTGTCCGCCCAACTGCCGCTGCTTTCCGCCAGCCACACGGCCATTTTTCGGTCGTCGAAGAGGTCCCGGGCATCGCCGCGCTGAATATTTTCAAAGCTGACGCGCTGCATGAAGTACTCGCGCTCGGTGGCGACCTTCATCACCTGCGCGCATTTGAAAGCCGTCCACTGGACCTCGGAAAAGGCGACGTGCAGCACGCTGCTGCGAGAGAACGCCAGCGCTGGATCAGTTTCAATCACATCAGTCCGACGATCCCCGGTGACCTGATCGCCCTTGAACAGCAACGCAGTCACTGAACCATGGGTTATCTGGTACTCGTGCAGCATGCCGGTGGCGCTGTCGATGATGTACAGATAGCCATCGCGCAGCAGGCGAAAGCCCAAAGGCAAGGCCTGCAATTTGTACGGCATGGTGATTTCGATGGACGGGTCGAGGTCTTCCACCAGCCCATAACGTACGGGCAGCAGTTGCAGGGTCTGACTCATCAATGGACAGAATCCTCCCGCATCAGGTGCTTCGGCGGGTCTGGCTTTGGCGACTAGATTGGCCATATGGCCACGCGGCGTAATATGAGGATTTGTCATGCAGGCTCCTTGCCTTGGGCTGGCGAGTAGAGGCCAGGATCCAGATGGCGGAGCACTAATCTCAAGCCCGACCCTGAGCGAGGGCGGGAGAGTGGCTGATGCGCGGCGGGTACTCAATGCACGGAAGGGGGTTTGGGAAATGCCCTACAAGAAATGTCGTAAGTTTTCCGGGGCATACGGTCGGCTACCGGTTTTGGTCAGGAGGAATGTACTCCCGGCTAAAGCCAGTCCTACGGAGTTGCGTACGTCTGCAACAGCTTTAGCCGGGAGGCATTGGGATTTCTACGGCAGCGGAGCAAACGGCGTACGCCCTTCAGCTGTCTGCAATTCCAGCAGATACTTGCGGAAAATCTGGCCCAGCACCTGAGTGGCGACTTCAAGCTCGTCGCGCTGCATGTGCTCGGAGACTTCATCGGCTGCGTCCAGTGCGTCTTCTGAGCCATTCACCGAGGCCATCTTCAGTACGATATACGCCTGAATATTATTGGCCTGCACACCTTCACCCTTGGAGAACATCAGGCCGAGCTGGTACTGCGCCTGCGCGTGACCCTGCAGCGAAGCCTGCTCGAAGTAACCCAGTGCTTTGGGCAAGTCACGTGGCGCGTGTTTACCGTCGTAGTAAAACTCGCCCAACTCGTATTGTGCCTGTGCATCCCCGGACTGCGCGGCCTGCTGACAGGCGGAAAGCGCCGCTGGCAGGTTGTCTGGCTGGGTATTTAGAGTGCAACGACCCACCGCTGGGATTAACAACGAGTTGCCGCCTGCATTCGCCAGCAGGGGATGAATAAGCAACAGGCAGCCCAATGCAAGGGTGCGGCCGGTGCGGTTCATGGGAATCGACTTACCTCTGAAAAAGGTGCGGGCGTGCCCGTCCAGCTAAACGTGCTGGCTGCGCATTATGAAATAAGCGGGGCCAACCTTACAAAGTCTTTACTGATTTTCTGCTGCGCGGGGCTGAAAAGCCCGGTTTTGCGGGGTGCTGTATGCCCGGTAGGAGCTAACTTGTTGGCGAGACGGTGTATAAGGGATACCGTCTCGCTAACAAGTTAGCTCCTGCCAGGGTTCATGCCGCCCTTATTTCAACGCCGCAAACGCCTTTTCGGCGGCATCCAGGGTCAGCTTCAATTCTTCATCGCCATGGGCAATGGAAGTGAAACCTGCTTCGAATGCGCTCGGGGCCAGGTAAACGCCACCCTCAAGCATCAGGTGGAAGAAGCGCTTGAAGCGATCAGCGTCGCTGGTCATGACGTCATTGAACGTCACAATTTCCTTGGCTTCACTGAAATACAGACCAAACATGCCGCCTGCCTGGGTGGTCACGAAGGGGATGCCCGCTGCATCAGCGCGTTGTTGCAGGCCTTCAAGCAGGCGGCGAGTGAAGTCGCTGAGTTCGTCGTGGAAACCCGGGCGGCTGATCAGGCGCAAGGTGGTCAACCCGGCGGCCATGGCCAATGGGTTACCCGAGAGCGTGCCTGCCTGATAAACCGGGCCGAGCGGGGCGATGTGAGACATGATTTCGCGTTTGCCGCCGAAACAGCCAACCGGCATGCCGCCGCCAATGATTTTGCCGAAGGTGCTCAGGTCCGGTGTCACGCCGTAGTAAGCCTGCGCGCCGCCAAGGGCTACCCGGAAACCGGTCATGACTTCGTCAAAAATCAGCACCACGCCGTACTCGTCGCACAGTGCACGCAAACCTTGCAGGTAACCCGGTGCTGGCGGTACGCAGTTCATGTTGCCCGCGACCGGCTCGACGATGATGCATGCGACCTCCTGGCCCACTTCGGCCAGCAATTCTTTAACAGCGTTCAGATCGTTAAACGGTACGGTCAGCGTGTGTTTGGCGAATGCGGCGGGTACGCCCGGTGAACTCGGTACGCCCAGGGTCAGTGCGCCGGAACCGGCCTTGACCAGCAGGCTGTCTGAGTGGCCGTGATAGCAGCCTTCGAACTTGATGATGCTGTCGCGGCCGGTGAAACCACGGGCCAGACGAATGGCGCTCATGGTTGCTTCAGTGCCCGAACTGACCATGCGGACCATTTCCATCGACGGTACGATCGAGCAGACCAGATCGGCCATCTCGGTTTCCATGGCGGTTGGCGCGCCGTAGGACAGACCGTGTTCCAGTTGGCTACGCACGGCGTCCAGCACTTCAGGATGGCTATGGCCGAGGATCATAGGTCCCCACGAGCCCACGTAGTCGACATAGCGCTTGTTATCTTCGTCGGTGACATAGGCACCGGCCGCATGCTTGAAGAACAGAGGTGTACCACCGACGCTCTTGAATGCGCGTACGGGCGAGTTAACGCCACCGGGAATATGTTTTTGGGCATTGGCGAACAGGGTTTCAGAACGGGACATGAGTAGGTCTCTGACTTAATCGAAATAGGGCCGGGCGCGGTCAGGCTCTGTTGAGCAATGCATTGAAGGCGCGGGCGCGGCGGGTGACTTCCTGGGTGTTTTCGGCGCCGAACAGGCCATGTACCACGGCCAGCAGGTCGGCACCGTGCTCAACCAGTTGCGGAGCGTTTTCCAGGGTAACGCCACCGATGACAGCAATCGGCATGTTGAAGCGGGCGCGAGCCTGGGTCAGCACATCCAGCTCGATGGCAGGAGCATCAGGCTTGGTCGTAGAGTTGAAAAAGCGTCCGAAGGCGACATAAGTGGCGCCATCTGCTTTAGCCTTTTCGGCCATTTCCAGGCTGCCGTGACAGGTTGCGCCAACAATGGCCTTATGGCCCAGCAGCGCGCGGGCATCGGTCAGCGAGCCGTCGGTCTGGCCCATGTGCACACCCACATCCAGGCGCGCAGCCAGGTCAGCATCATCGTTAATGATCAGATGAGTCTTGTACTGCTGGCACAGCTTGAGCAGGGCGGTGGCTTCTCGCAGGCGTCTGGATTCATCGCCAGACTTGTCACGGTATTGCAGCAGAGTGACACCGCCATCAAGGGCGGCCTCGACGTAAGACAGGAATTTGCCAGCCAACAGGCGACTGTCGGTGACGGCATACAAGCCACGTAGTTTCATAGAAAGAGCCTCATCACGTGGCGTTACGAACAGAAATCCAGGGGCAGGCGCCGGGGAACAAATTGTCCTTTGCCCAGCTGTTCAGCATCGCGCAGCGTGCGCCAAGTGTAGTCCAGCGCGGTCTGTACGGCGCTGATCAGGTTTTCGCCTTGTGCCAGACGGCCTGCCAGAGCGCTGGCCAGTGTGCAGCCGGAGCCATGGTAACTGCCGGGGAGGCGCTGGCAGATAAAGGTGCGTGTTTCACCGCCACGGCTATATAGGCGGTTGTGGACTTCCACCTCGTCACCATGCCCGCCGGTGATCAGCAGGTGTTCGCAGAATGGCAGCAGCTTTTCAGCGCATTCGTCAGCTGTGCCTTCCGGTAATTCGGCCAGAATACGGGCCTCCGGCAGATTCGGCGTCGCGATGGTTGCCAGCGGCAGCAAGCGTTCACGCATGGCATAGCCGACTTCATCCTTGCCCAGACGCCCGCCGCCGCCAGCGCGCAGCACTGGATCGCAGACCATCGGCAGGTGAGGGTTCGCTTCAAGCAGCTGCACGACGGTGTCGACCATTTCCAGAGAGCCGAGCATCCCCAGCTTGACCGCCGCCACGGTCGAGTCATTGAGTACTGCATTGGCTTGCGCCAGCACCCATTCGCGATCCAGCACCCTGAAGTCAATGACATTCACGGTGTCTTGTATGGTCAGTGCGGTAACTGCCGGGGCCGCATGGCAACCCTGAGCGAGCAATGCTTCGATATCTGCTTGCAGACCGGCACCACCACTTGGATCGTGACCGGAGAGGCAGAGGACAACAGGGCGGGAGCTATAGATATTCATGGTGCGCGAGCTTACCACTAAACTTTTTTTGGCACCGCTCAGTGGACTCGGAATTTTCATACGGCCGATAGAGATTCTGAACAGATATTCAGCCCATGAATTTACTTTATAAATTCATGGGCTGGCTGTAAGTGCTGATTTAGAGCCTTTTAAACGATTTCAGAAAATAGTGCATCAGACCTTTTGGCAGCTATGCTTTAGAGCGTTGGCATGAAATAGTGATGGCACTAACCCGGTACTGCTGTGTGAAGTGAGCGAGCCTGTGCACACAGGCCCACATTGAGATAGTTGTTTCAGGCTGTCTGGAGCTACTCCAAAAAAATCAGGAACTGCAGAAAGCGTCGCTCCAATGGAAGGGGGCCAGCGACGTCAACTGACGGATCTATCCGGGGCTTTATGCGCTATTTGTTGATCATGCTGGTCGCCTTGTTGTCGCAGCTAGCCAGTGCCGTCGACTTCGACGAGAGCACTCGCAGTCTTGCGTTGGGCCGAGCAGTTCAGGTGTTTGAAGATGTCAGCGGCGAAGCGACGATCAGTGATGTCAGCTCTGCGGCGATGTCTGCGAGCTTCCGCGACCTTGGCAGCGACACCCTGAACGCAGGCTTTTCCAACTCCGCCTTCTGGCTCAGGGTTGATTTGCGCTATCTACCCCGAGACGTCACCGCTCACCGTGACTGGATGGTGGAACTGGCCTATCCGCCCATGGATTACGTGGACTTTTACTTGCCGGATGCTCTTGGCACTCAGCACCTTGCCTGGCAGACCGGGGACATGCTCCCGTTCTCCAGCCGGCAGATCAAACAGGCCAACTATCTGTTCGAAGTCAGTCTTGAGCCTGGGCAAAGCAAGACCATTTACTTACGCGTCAAAAGCGCCGGCTCGATTCAGGTCCCCTTGAGCCTGTGGGACAGCAGCGCCTATCTGGAAGAACAACCGCCGCGTATGTATGTGCTGGGCGTGTTGTATGGCGTACTTCTGGTCATGCTGATTTACAACCTGTGCATTTACCTAGGCGTGCGTGACGTCAGCTATCTGTACTACGTTCTCTACATCGCACCTCTTGGGCTTTATCAACTGGCGCTTAACGGCATAGGCGTCGAGTTTTTGTGGCCAGAGAGTCCCTGGCTCGCCAATGTCGCGCCCTTGTTCCTGCTGATGATGTCGGTCCTGTTCGCCTGCCAGTTCGCCCGTTCTTTCCTGCAAACAAAGAACATCGGGGCCTGGCTTGATCATTCGCTTGTGTTGGTAATGGCAGCAGCAGGGGTGGTGATGTTGCTGAGCTTGTCGCCTAACCTCAACCTGGCGTTTCGCCTGTACGGCGGGTTGATGCTGATCTTCACCGCGATGATCTTTGTCGCTGGTATCACTGCGATGTGTCACGGGGTCCGCGAGGCCCGGTATTTTGTTCTCGCCTGGACTGCATTTTTGCTGGGCAGTGTGATTCACGTCGGCATGTTGTCGGGGTATTTGCCGCACACGTTCTTCACCATGTACGCCAATCAGATCGGCTCAGCCATGGAAGCGGCCCTTGTTTCCATCGCGTTGGCGGTGCGGATCAACCAAAGCCGCGAGGAACACGCGCAGATCATGCGTCAGGCCGGGGAAAATCTAGAGCGGGCCAACCAGGCACTTGCGGCAAGCAACCGGCTCAAGGATGAGTTTCTCGCCACCCTCACTCATGAATTGCGCACTCCCATGAACGGCGTAATCGGCTCGCTGGAGCTGATGCAGACCGTAGACCTGAACCCTGAACTTGCGTCTTACCATCAGACGGCCGCCAGTTCTGCGCAGGACATGATGGGCATGGTGAACGGCATTCTGACCCTCACCGAGTTGCAGGCCGGGCGGCTGCATGTCGTGCCTGAGCCCTTCGATTTACGCTGCCTCATCATGGCGCTCAAGGGGCACTACAACGCAGCCGCGCAGAACAAAGGGCTCAGGTTAGCCGTTGATTGGGTTGAGCCATTGCGAACCGATCTGGTGGGGGATGTATACAAGCTGCGCCAGTGTCTGGAATGCCTGTTGGATAACGCCATCAAGTTCACTCAGTCCGGCTCGGTCAGAATTCGCGTTCAGGAACTGGAGCATGGTGAGGGTCAGGTTCAACTGCTGATCGAGATAATCGACAGCGGTATAGGCTTTACCCGACTGGACGAATCAACCCTTTATCAGCATTTCTTTCAAGTGGACGGCTCATTGACTCGCCAATATGGCGGGCTAGGTATCGGCCTGGCGATTTGTCGGCAGTTGATAGAGCTGCAGGGCGGCCGACTTAGCCACCATTCTGCACCCGGCGAGGGCAGTTGCTTTGCGCTTAAAGTGACGCTCGGCGTTTCAGCGCAAACATCTGCGCTCGCTGAGCGGCCCGCAAGGCTGCGCAGTGGTCTATGAGTAACAAGGCAAAAGCGCCGCAAATTCGTCGCATATGGCGCTTTTTAATGGGCTGAGTGCGTGATTCACTTCGTGTCTGGCTGTGTTTGAAGCGCGCCCGACAGAGAGGAAATCGCCATGAACCTGCACCAGTTCGCCGAAACCCACGAAGTCACCAATCAACCGCCCTCGCTCGATGGCGCCAATCTCTACCGTCTGGATCTGCCATTGCAACAATGGTCGGAGCGCTTCGGTGCGGGTTGGGCTGAGGCGCGAATTGATGCCTACGGTGCATTGGCGGGCGGCCCTCTGATGGAAGCCGGTTTTCTTGCCAATCAAAATAAACCGGTGTTCGCCAGCCATGACCGGTATGGGCATCGCATCGATCTGGTGGAGTTTCACCCCGCTTATCACCAACTGATGCGTACGGCGGTTGAGCACGGTATTCCGTCATTGCCGTGGGCGGATCCTCAGCCCGGTGCTCACGTAGCGCGTGCGGCCATGAGCTACCTTCACAGCCAGGCCGAAGCAGGCAGCGGATGCCCGTTGACCATGACCTTTGCCAGTGTGCCTGCGTTGAATGTGCAGCCGGGGCTGGCCGAGCAGTGGCTACCGAAGATCCTCGCCCGCGAATATGACCCACGAAATGTCGGCATGGCACACAAGGCGGGTGTGACTATTGGCATGGCCATGACCGAAAAGCAGGGCGGTACCGATGTTCGGGCCAACACCACCCGGGCTTACCCCATAGGTGCTCCGGGTCCGGGGCAGGCTTATGAACTGGTCGGACACAAGTGGTTCTGTTCGGCGCCGATGTGCGATGCGTTTCTGACTCTGGCGCAGACGGACAAGGGGCTGACCTGTTTCTTGCTGCCGCGCCATCGCCCGGATGACACCCGTAACGAGTTTTACATACAGCGACTGAAGAACAAGCTGGGCAATTGGTCCAACGCTTCCAGTGAAGTCGAGTTTCGCGGCGCATTCGCCTGGATGATCGGAGAAGAGGGGCGTGGCGTGCCGACAATCATCGAAATGGTTGCCATGACTCGTTTTGATTGCATGGTCGGCTCCAGCGCGCTGATGCGTCAGGCCTTGAGCCAGGCGACTCATCATTGTGCTCATCGTAACGTCGGCGGGTGGGTGTTGGCTGATCAGCCACTCATGCAGAACGTCTTGGCTGATCTGGCGCTGGAGAGCGAAGCGGCGCTGGCCCTGAGCATGCGGATGGGGCGTGCGCTGGATCATCTGGATGATCCGCACGAGGCGCGTTTTGCCCGACTGGTCACGGCCGTGGGCAAGTACTGGATCTGCAAACGGGCACCGGCCATGATCAACGAGGCCGCTGAATGCATGGGCGGTGCGGGTTATGTCGAGGACAGCATCCTGCCGCGGCTGTATCGCGAAGCGCCTGTCAACTCTACGTGGGAAGGTTCCGGCAACGTGCAGTGTCTGGATGTGTTGCGCGCCTTGTCCAAAGAACCGGGCGTGCTTGATACCTTGTTTGCCGAGTTGGGTGACGGCCATGGAGATCAGGATCTGGCCGTACAGATCGACGGCCTGAAAGCGGCCTTTCGAGATACCAGCGATATCCAGTACCGCGCCCGGCAACTGACTGAGGGCATCGCCTTGGCGCTGCAGGCCAAGTTACTGCTTGAAGCAGGTAATGCGGCGGTCAGCGATGCGTTTATCGCCAGTCGTCTGGCTTCTCGAAGCTCGGTTTACGGCACTCTGCCAAGAGGTGTTGATGTGCAAGCGCTGGTTGCACGATCCACTCCGATGGTTGGCTGAGGCACATAACCCGCCGGGATTGCCTGGATCATCGCTCCCACAAGTCCATGTATGCCGTAAGTTGGTAGCACCTCTGGATATTTGGTGTTTGTCCTGGCCTTTCCCAATTAAAGTCGGTCTCACCTGATCATGACCAGGCATAACCTTCCACACTACGCCACTAGTGCCTTCCCTTCACGATGCAGGCAAGATGGGCCACTGCAAGATCAGAAGGATACGAATCGTGACTGAAACCTTTATCGTCGTGGATACTCCCGAACAAGCCGTGGATCGCCTTGCTGAACTGCATGAGCGCGCAACCAGTGCATTGAGCCAGGCGCTCAAGCGTTACCTGAAGGACCGGGTCGAGCCTGATGCAGCTCAGCGTTCCCTGTTCCGCTACCCGGAATTACGCCTGAATTATCAGTGTCAGGGTGAAGTCCCGCTGACCACTCGGGCCTACGCCAAGGTCCAATTGCCGGGCAACTACAGCGTGACCGTGACTCACCCGGCCGCCTTCCGCAAATACCTGCTCGAACAACTCGGGCCCTTGATGAACGACTTCACGATTACGGTGGAAGTCGGCGTCAGTGAACAGAATATTCCGTACCCTTATGTGGTTGAGCAGGGCGATGAGCTGGCGGGCTCAGGCGTAACGGCTGCAGCGCTGGCGCGGGTTTTCCCCAGTACTGACCTGTCAGCCGCCACCGATGGCATCGCTGACGGTCTTTATGACTGGGCCAACACTGATCCACTGCCGCTGGCCTTGTTCGATGCCGCCCGAGTGGACTTTTCCCTGCGTCGCCTGGTGCATTACACCGGTAGCGATTGGCGTCATGTCCAGCCGTGGATCCTGCTGACCAACTATCACCGCTACGTTGACCAGTTCATCGTTCACGGCCTGGAAAAGCTGCGCGAAGACCCGCGCTTTGTGCGCATGGTGTTGCCGGGTAACGTCATCGTCGAAAAGAGCATGGATCACGGTGAAGCGCAGGCCATTGTTGCCAGTGTGGTATGGCATCGTTATCAAATGCCGGCTTATCACCTGATCGCTGAAGACGGTCATGGCGTGACGCTGGTCAACATCGGTGTCGGCCCGTCCAACGCCAAGAACATCACCGATCACCTCGCCGTACTGCGTCCGCATTGCTGGTTGATGATTGGTCACTGCGGCGGCCTTCGCCAGTCCCAGACGATCGGCGACTATGTGCTGGCTCACGCTTACATGCGTCGCGACGGGATTCTCGATCGCGTACTGCCGCCTCATATCCCGATCCCGGCCCTCGCCGAAGTGCAGCTGGCTCTTCAGGAGTCGGCCGCGCAGATCACTGGCGAGCGTGGCGACGATCTGAAGAAGCGGCTGCGTACCGGCACGGTGCTGACCTATGACGACCGTAACTGGGAGCTGCGTTGGGCGCAGGAGCGTCCGCTGATCAACCTGTCCCGTGCAGTTGCCGTGGACATGGAAAGCGGCACCATCGCCGCTCAGGGTTATCGCTTGCGGGTTCCTTACGGCACGTTGCTCTGCGTCTCGGACAAACCGCTGCACAGTGAAATCAAACTGCCTGGCTCTGCCAACGCGTTCTATGAACGTGCGGTCA
The DNA here is from genome assembly GCF_055283875.1 of Pseudomonas sp. HP_14. Classification (NCBI taxonomy): domain Bacteria; kingdom Pseudomonadati; phylum Pseudomonadota; class Gammaproteobacteria; order Pseudomonadales; family Pseudomonadaceae; genus Pseudomonas; species Pseudomonas sp. HP_14. Next base: position 155,693 of record NZ_JBTOQI010000004.1, read on the forward strand.
GCCAGCATTTGAAGATCGGTATTGCTGCGCTGGACCTGATGCGCACTCAGCTCAACTCGCTGCACTCACGCAAACTGCGCAGCTTTGATGAGCCGCCGTTCCGTTGATTAATTAGGTGATGAACGAAAGGGCCATTAAAGTGGCCCTTTCTGTTTTCCGAATACCGAAACTTTCATGCCCCGTACCCAGCGTCCTCCTGCTCGTCGCCCATCACCTGCCAATGCCGGTGCAAACCGCCGTGTCGCCAAGGCTCCGCCTGCCGAGCCAAAACTGATCCTGTTCAACAAGCCATTCGATGTGCTGACCCAGTTCAGTGATGGTGAGGGGCGGGCGACGCTCAAGGATTTCATCGAGATCCCTGGTATTTATCCTGCCGGGCGACTGGATCGGGACAGCGAAGGATTGTTGCTGCTGACCAACGACGGCCAGCTTCAAGCACGCATCGCTGACCCGAAACACAAATTGCCCAAGACGTACTGGGTGCAGGTTGAAGGCGAGCCCAGTGCCGAACAGTTGCAGCAATTGCGTGACGGCGTGCAGCTCAATGATGGCCCGACCTTGCCCGCTCAGGCGCGGCAACTGGACGAACCACAACTTTGGCCGCGCGACCCACCGGTGCGCTTTCGTAAAAGCGTGCCGACCAGTTGGCTGGAGCTGATCATCAAGGAAGGCCGCAACCGCCAGGTCCGGCGCATGACCGCTGCGGTAGGTCTGCCGACGCTAAGGCTGGTCCGGGTGAGGATTGGTGACTGGACAATCGAAGGCCTGGATCAGGGGCAATGGCGGGAAGTGCCTGCGAGGTTGTAGCGCGGGTTAGAGCTTGTGGGAGCAGAGCTTGCTCGCGATAAAGGCAACGCGGTCTAAAGTGAATCTCGTCCAGCCCTATCGCGAGCAAGCTCTGCTCCCACATAGACCGCGCGATCCCGTAGGACCGGCTGCAGCCGGGAGGACGTCGGAGCATTCGCTAAATATCCTTCGCCTGGAATACTCCCTCCCGGCTAAAGCCAGTCCTACGGGGCGGGATCAGTGCTTGCAGGCAAACATAGAACCTCCCACATGAAGTTGCATTAGCTTTCTAGATAAGCAATTACAACCGTCTTGATCACAAACGCCATGATTCCCAAGCCCAGCACGAAGAACAGGATCAGGGTACCAAACCGTCCGGCTTTGGACTTTTTCGCCAGGTCCCAGACGATGAAGCCCATGAAGCCGACAAGAAGGGTGATGAGGATCGTCATCATCCATTGCTCGAAAACTTCAGGCTCCATGACTTATCTCCAGACCATCAGTTGCGCAGGTGTACCAAAGGTAACTCGGTGCTGGCCAGAACCTGATTGAGCACAAAGCTCGATTTAACGCTGGTCACACCGTCGATGCGGGTAAGGTGCCCTAATAGCAGTTTCTGATAGTGATCCATGTCAGCCACCACCACTTTCAACTGATAGTCCGCATCCATACCGGTCACCAGGCTGCATTCGAGCACTTGTGGCAGGTTGCGAATTTGCGCCTCGAAGTTCTCGAAGCGGTCTGGCGTATGTCGATCCATGCCAATCAGCACGTAGGCCGTCAGGTTCAGACCGAGTTTTTTTCGGTCCAGCAGTGCAACCTGCCTGACGATATAACCGTCGTCTTCCAGTTGCTTGACGCGTCGTGAGCAGGGCGAAGGGGACAGACCGATACGTTCAGCCAGTTCCTGATTGGAGATGCGCGCGTCGCGCTGCAATTCCGCCAAAATGCTCAGGTCATATCTGTCGAGTTTGCTCACGAAGTTCACCTTTCTAGGTTCGATTGCGCTGAATTATTCATCCGAAGCTAAAAATTGCGCAAGTAATGTTTTATTCAGCAACATTAGCAATCCTGTGCTGATGCCTCAGGCCTATTCTTTTAAACAGAATCACTGCCCGGACATAGCGTCCAGCGCGGCTCGCCCAATCAGGCCAGCTGCGGCCTCCAGCCCCAAAGGGTTGGCACGGCCCCCGGGCTACATACTGTCCAGAAGACGGCATGAGGTGAGCCGACGCCACAAGCGTTGAGCCAGGACGAAATTCCCGAAGGGGGGCCGCCAGGTCCCCCTTTTCTTTGTGCGCCGTTTTTACGGTCAGCTCCTTTGTGCACAGATGTGTTCGCCGCTAGTAGCGTCCTGATAGCATGCGGCGAACGGCGCATCAATAATGCAGTCTTAACCACATATATCCGGCGCCCCTGTGAGGAAAGCATGAAATCGCGTATCTGGCATTTGGCAGGCTTGAGCCTGTTATGTGTAAGCATCAGTACTCAGGCTTTGGCTGGGGATGACGCGCCACGTGATCAGATCCGTGGCAGCTCTGGCGGGCAGCGCGAGCAACCCAATGCCTCGCAGCAGTTGCAAAACCAGCAGCGGCAGAATCAGCAACAGATTCAGCAGCAGCGTGATCAACAGCGCGGCGTCGAGCGTCAGCAGGATCAACAGATTCGTAATGCTGATCGCCAACAACAGCAGCAGATTCAAGAGCAGCAGAACCAGCAGCGGCAGGTCGAGCGTCAACAGCAGCAACAGATTCGTGACGTTGACCGCCAGCAACAGCAGCAGATCCAGCAACAACAAATTCAGCAGCGCCAGGCCGAACGGCAGCAACAGCAGCAAATCCAGCAGCAACAGAATCAACAGCGGCAGATAGATCGTCAGCAGCTGGATCAGCGCCAGAACAATCTGCCGATCCAGAGTGGCCCAGGTGAGGCGCGTCAGACTCAGCCGCCGCGCCAAGGCTACTATCAGGACAATGGTTATCGCGGCAGCCGGGGCGATAACCGCCCGAACGATCACTGGACCGGTCGCCCGGATGGTCACGGCAATGGCTGGGGCCCTGGCCCGCAATATCGCCCGGGGCATGTCATCGATCGAGTCCCGGGTAACTACTCGCGCGTTCCGTACCGTGGCCTGGATTACTTTTACTCAGATGGATATTGGTACCGCCCACAAGGCCCACGCTACGTGATTGTGACGCCGCCCTATGGAGTGCGGGTGCGCAGCTTGCCTGCTTATTCACAGGAAGTCTGGATGGGCAGTTCGCTGTACTTCGTGGCGGCAGGAACCTACTACACCTACCAGAACGACACGCAGGATTACGTGGTGGCCTATCCGCCGCAAAACGTCGAGCCTGTTTATACGCCACAAATGCCTGCATCCAGCCCGTATGACCCGATTGCGTACCCGAACAATGGCCAGAATGCTGAGCAGGTCGCGCAGGACAAGTACGATTGTTATCGCTGGTCGGTAGAGCAGAGCAGCTTTGACCCAAATGACCCGAATTCGCCCAATGCCCCGGCGATGATCCAGGTCTACCGTCGCTCCATGGTGGCTTGCCTGATGGGACGCGGCTATACCATCAACTGACGCGGCAACTGAGTCAGACGGTTGCGGGTCGCACGACTTCCTGAGGGTCGGCGTGCACCAGCACTTCGGCCTTCGGGTATTCGCTGTTGATCGCGGCCTCAACCTGATCGCAAAGGGCGTGCGCGATCGACAACGTCAGGCTGCCGGGCAATTCCAGGTGCAGTTGCACGAACCAGTGGTTGCCGGAAATCCGCGTGCGCAAGTCGTGAGCGCCGAGAACGCCGGGCACGCTGCACGCCAGTTCGAGCATGCGGGCGCTGACATCCACCGGCAATTCCTCGTCCATCAGCACCGAAATGGTTTCCCGGGCGATCTGGAAAGCGCTCCAGAGGATGTACAGGGAAATGCCCAGGCCGAACCAGGCGTCCAGTTGCTGCCAGCCAAACCATGCCAGAACCAGCGCCAGCAGGATGCCCATGTTCAGCAACATATCTGAGCGGTAGTGCAACGAGTCGGCGCGAATCGCGGCTGAGCCGGTTTCCTTGATCACTTTGTGCTGAAACGCCAGCAGAGCGAAGGTCAGCGCTAGAGAAAGCAGCATGACCGCAATGCCCAGGCCCGGCGCACCAATCGGTTCCGGGTTCTGAATCCGTTCCACGGCCTGGAAGCCGATGAGGCAGGCGCTGACGGCAATGAACAGTGCCTGAGCCATCCCCGACAGCGCTTCCGCCTTGCCATGCCCATAACGATGATCATCATCGGCAGGGCGCAGGGCGTAATGCACTGCCAGCAGGTTGAGAAAAGATGCCGCTCCATCGAGCAGGGAATCGGTCAGCCCGGCCAGCAGGCTGACCGAGCCACTGAGCCACCACGCCACTGCCTTTGCGACGATCAGGATACTGGCGACCGCCAGCGATGCCCGGGTTGCGAGACGCAACAGGCGGGCGTGTTCGAGGCTGGTGCTCATGGTACTTCCTTCAAATTATAGTCAGGCCGACGGCGCGAGGCCCAGTGAAGCCAGTTGTTGCACACTGCCACGATGCTGGATCAGGCGTGGATCGTTCAGTGGCAGCGAGCGGCCCAGTTCTGTTTCCAGAATGGCCTGTAGCTTGCTGTTATCAACACTGCCGTCGGCATTAACGGCTGGTTGAAGTTTTTGCGGGTCAATCTGCGCGCTCTGGCCGTGCGGGAAATAAATCGCACCGGTCGCGAAGTCGACGCCAAAGGCGATCAGGCCCGGGATCACATAGAACAGCAGGCCGACGGCGTCGAGCACGGCGATTGCCGGGTCAATCTTGCCGTCGATCTGCCCGCGTCGATCAGGGTAGAAAATACTGCCGCATGCGGTGAGTTGAGTCAGCAGAGTAGCGACCACAACGCCGCCGATGAAACGAGTAGGAATGCGCATGAACATCTCCATCAAGTGAAGTGGCAACTATACAAGGCAAATAACGCAGAGCTATGACTATTGCACGCGGTTACCGTTCGCGGGCACAGTTTGAACTCAGGGCGTGGGACCTGCTTTAGCCGGGAACAGGTCAATACATTCACTACATCTGTACTGTTTGAAATATTGCCTTCCTGGCTGAAGCCGGTCCCACGTCGTTCCTTCTGCCACATCGCCGTTGCCTTCGACAACTCTCGTTAAAAATATACTAACGCTTTGAGTTTTAATGCTTTTTCAGTAGGAGTGAGCTTGCTCGCGATAGCGCCTGGTCAGACGCTGATTTTTCAACAGCTCCACCGCTATCGCGAGCAAGCTCACTCCTACAGGGGCCAGTGTTTGCTGAGCGACAGCGCTGTGTAAGTGCACTGGGCGATCTCCTACAGTTCTCGGCTGGGAGCATCCGGGATTTACCCGCTACCCAAGGCACTGCATATTGCCCACGTATTTAAAAGGAGACGAATGATGTCAGTCAGGGTTTTGATTTTGCCGGGGCTGTTCAACTCGGGCGAAGCGCATTGGCAATCGCAGTGGGAGCGGCAGTTCCCCGAGTTGCATAGGGTTGAGCAACAGGACTGGGAAACACCGGTCGCTGCGGACTGGGTCGAGCGCCTCAATCAGGAAATCATGGCGACCGACGGTGAAGTCCTGCTGGTTGGCCACAGTCTGGCCTGCACCTTGATCAACCGTTGGGCCGAGCAATATCCAGAGGCGCATAAGGTCCGCGGCGCTTTGCTCGTGGCACCCAGCGATACGGAAGCGGAGAGCTATCCACCAGGCACTCGCGGTTTCACACCGATGTCGACGCAACGCCTGCCATTCCCGACCATCACGGTGGCGAGCACGGATGACCCCTATGTCACCCAAGAGCGAGCACGCTTCTTCAGCGAGGCGTGGGGCAGCGAGTTGATCTGGCTGGAGAATGCCGGGCACATCAATGGCCAATCCGGATACGGGCCTTGGCCAGAAGGTATTGAATTGTTGTACCGGCTGACAGGCGACGCTCGTTTCAAGCTCAAGTAGCCTTCGGCACGTATAATCGGCGGCCTGTTCTGGAGCCGCCATGATTTCCCTGCCCATCGATGCCGTTTTACCCGACCTGCGCCAGGCTTTGTCCGAGCGCCATGAAGCGGTGCTTGAAGCGCCGCCCGGTGCAGGCAAAACCACTCGCGTGCCGTTGGCGCTGCTTGAGGAAGCCTGGCTGGCCGGGCAAACCATTCTGATGCTTGAGCCGCGCCGGCTGGCGGCACGGGCAGCGGCGGAGCGACTGGCCAGTGAGCTGGGTGAAAAGGTCGGTGAGACCGTTGGCTACCGGATCCGTCTGGAAAGCAAGGTCGGCCCCAACACACGTATCGAAGTTGTCACCGAAGGCATTCTGACCCGTCGCCTGCAGGATGATCCGGCGCTGGAAGGCGTGGGTTTGCTGATTTTTGACGAGTTTCATGAGCGCAGCCTTGATGCAGACCTGGCCCTGGCGTTGAGCCTCAATGGCAGGGAATTGTTCCGCGACGAGCAGCCTCTGAAAATCCTGCTCATGTCAGCCACGCTAGAGGGCGAGCGGCTTTCCAGTCTGCTGGAAAACGCACCGGTGGTACGCAGTGACGGTCGCATGTTCCCGGTGCAGATGCAGTGGGGTCGACCGTTTCAGCCCGGCGAATTCATCGAGCCGCGTGTGGTACAGACCGTCCTGGATGCGATCAACGATCAAAGCGGTAGCCTGCTGGTTTTCTTGCCGGGGCAGGCCGAGATTCGGCGGGTTAATCAGCAACTGGCGGATGCGCTGGGCTCGCGCCCCGACATTCTGCTGTGCCCGTTACATGGCGAACTGGACCTGAACGCCCAGCGCGCGGCTATAGAGCCTGCACCGAAAGGCATTCGCAAAGTGGTGCTGGCGACGAATATTGCCGAAACCAGTTTGACCATTGATGGTGTACGCGTGGTGATCGACGCCGGTCTGGCGCGAGTGCCGCGATTTGATCCGGGCAGTGGCATGACCCGCCTCGATACGCAGCGCATCTCCAGAGCCAGCGCTACCCAGCGTGCCGGTCGAGCGGGACGGTTGGAGCCAGGCGTGTGTTATCGGCTGTGGTCCGAAGCTCAGCACGAACAACTCTCTGCGTATGGCGCGGCGGAAATCCTGCAGGCAGATCTCGCCGGTTTAGCCTTGCAACTGGCGCGCTGGGGCGTGATGCCGACGCAATTGGTCTGGCTCGACGTGCCACCGGCCGCGGCTTATGGTCAGGCTCAGGATTTGCTGCGACGCCTCGGCGCCTTGAACAGCCAGCCGGGTGAGGAGCCCAAACTTACCTCTCACGGTCAGGCCATGGCTGAGTTGCCTGCGCATCCACGTATCGCCCATTTGCTGTTGCGCGGTCAGGCGCTGGGGCTTGGCAGTCTGGCCTGCGATGTTGCCGCTTTACTTGGCGAGCGCGACATTCTGCGTGGTGCGGGGGCGGATTTGCACAGTCGCTTGAGCCTGCTTGAAGGCACTGAACGTGCAGCTCGCGGCGCACAAGGCGGCGTACAGCGGGCCAAACAACTGGCTCGCCAATACCGCAGCTATTTGCGGGGTTCTGCGTCTGAACCGGTCAGCGATCCAGACCATTCGCGCTGGCTTGGCGCTCTGCTGGCGCTGGCTTATCCCGACCGGGTCGCGCAGCAACGCAAGGCTGGCGGTGCCGAGTATCGACTGGCCAATGGTCGTGCTGCGCTGTTTGCCGAGGTCGATGCATTGATGAAGCAACCTTGGCTGGTGGTCGCTGATCTTGGCAGTCGTCAGGGACAGCGCGAAGAGCGTATCTACATGGCGGCCGAGTTCGACCCTGCGTTGTTTGATTCGGTGTTGGCGGAACAAGTGGCTCAGCTCGACCAACTGGATTGGGATGAGCGCGAAGGCGTGTTCCGTGCTGAGCGACAGCGCAAAGTTGGGGAATTGATCCTCAGCCGAGAACCGCTGACCCGTCTGGACGAGTCCGCCAAAGGTCAGGCTTTGTTGGCTCTGGTGCGCCGTAAAGGTCTTGAACTGCTGCCGTGGACACCCGAACTTCGCCAATGGCAGGCGCGAGTTGCTTTGCTGCGCTCTCTGGATCTAGAACAAAAAGTCAGCAGCGAATGGCCGGATGTCAGTAACGCCGGTTTGCTTGAGCGGCTGGAAATCTGGTTGCTGCCGTATCTGGGCAAGGTCTCGCGGCTCAGCCATTTCAGTAATCTGGACCTGTCGTCGATCCTCCACAATCTGCTGCCGTGGCCTTTGCCTCAGCGTCTGGATGAGCTAGCACCACACCACTTGAGCGTACCGTCGGGTTCATCGGTGCGTCTGGATTACAGCGAACACCCGCCGATTCTCGCCGTGCGCCTGCAAGAGCTGTTTGGTCTTGCCGATACACCACGCATCGCCAACGGGCGGCAGATCGTCAAACTGCACCTGCTGTCTCCCGCCCGCCGTCCGGTGCAGGTCACGCAAGACCTGGCCAACTTCTGGCGCAGTACCTATGCCGAAGTGAAGAAGGATTTGAAGGGGAGATACCCCAAGCACTATTGGCCGGATGACCCGCTGATAGCCGAGCCTACGGCGCGGATCAAGCCGAGGAAGTAGCGCTCCGCGAGTGTGTTGAGCGTCTAAGGGATTGGAATGCTGCTTTCTGTGGGAGCCCGCGAAATTTTCGGATGGGTGTCGTTATCTCGGATAGGGAACCGCACAAATGGTGTGAGTTCCTGCGTTGTAAATTTTATCGAGGACGAATGAGTAAAAGTAGCCGCTTATTCGCTGGCGTCAGTGACATATTTTGCCTATGCACGCAGGGTCGACCGTTACGGTTTGACTCCTAATACCGCCTGATTCCATATTGATATCACTGAACAAAGCATGTAATTTGCCAGGCATCTCTAAGCTCCAAACCTAAATTTTTCCGAAGGATAATTTTGTGAAAGGAATCAAGACATTTTTGGTGCTGCGCTACTCGTTAATAGAAAATAAGCAAGGCGCTCTTGTTCCTACGCCTTTGCCAAAACCGAAGGGTGCGGTTGTTATTTCCGCTCTCCAAGACGATGGTCGTGAGTTTGTAAAAAACAAAGTTCGTTATAGTTTTGTTGGTTTCTCGAATGTTGAACCTTTAACAGATGAGTTTCCGGATGGAAGATTTTGGGTTGGGAAGACGGCTAAGCACAAGATAACAAAGGTTGGCGATAAGATACCTGGTGATATAGTTCCTCATGATGCTGACGATTGGGTGCCTGTAATTACTATAGTTGATATTGTCGATCAATATATATTTGTCCAGCATGATTGGCGATTTGGTTCTGAGGAGCAGATTGCGAACGCTATTCATACTGGTTTGAAAGGCGCCGTTCTAGAGCAGTATAACTATTCGATATTTATTGAGCCTAAAACTATAAAAGGTGAATTTTGGAATGTGATAAGCTCACATAAAAAAATATATAAAATTGAGTTGGAGCTAATATCTCCGAATATCCTGCAAACGAATGTCAAGGCCCGTGATGCGCTTAAGGCAATGAAAGAGCTTTTTGATCAGGATGAAGTTAAAGTCACGCTGACCAACGAATATGGAGATCTAAAAGTTCCCAAGGCTCCAGTTGAAGATTATGTAGACTATATTGAAGAAGGCGAGGGGAAGTGGAGTGTCACCACGGAAGGTGAGCATGGTGGTAAAAAAACTTATAAGAGCATCTCTGCTATAGTCACAATTGACCTAGATATTCCTTCGCATGACGTGGTCATGCACGAGGGACAGTTGGAGCTGGAGACAGGGCGACCCGCTCCTGGGCGCGCTGATAACGATGCCCGAATGGTAGCTGACGTCTATTCAGCTATAGGTAACTTATCGAGACGTTAACATGTTGCGTTTATTGTTGGTTTTTTCGGTCTCGTTCTGCCTCTCCTACCTTGTGCTATGGGGGTCGTGGGGGGAGGCTAGTCCAGTTTTTAATAATACTAATGCGGTATTGTTTTTCTTGGGAACATTATTTGCTGCTCTGACTTTGGCTTTTTTTAACTATGTTGAGGGGGTCATGAAAGACGTTCCTAAGAAGTTGAAATCACAAAAGCCACAGGCTTATGCAGTGGCCGTTGGTGCGCTGACTGGTTTGAAACGAGAGATTGTTAGTAATTTTGTAGTGGTTGTTGTGCTCCTGATTGTTGCATATGTCGTGAGTTCTATATGCGAAATGCCTTCCATTCAGAGATTGGAGTTTTTCATGTGGTGGGAGTGGGGTTGTCTGTCCATTCGTGGTGCCTGTTTGGTAAGTCTTGTAGTTGTCATGTTTTTCCAAATGGCGGGGTTTCTCACGGCAAATGATCTCCGTGCGGAGATTTCTATGTATGGTGAGTGAGTTTATTAGATTTTACATTTCTTAATTAATAAGTTCTGAGAATAATAAGTCAATGTCGATTTCTTCCGAGTTGTCTTGGGTGACGGCCTCATCAATCTCTGTTCTGGCTTCTTCGTTGTCTGTGTAGCTGATCTCCGCTTTTTCGCGTAGATCTAAAATTAATTTCTTAGTCCCGAATTTCATTCTTTGGTGGAATTGCTCTAAATGGTCTGCGGTTTCCTCTAGTCTTTGAATGTTATCTTCGGTGTCTAAGATTTCTTTTGCTTTGCAATCTGCGTCGAATTGGATCTTTAATTTGTCTAAGGTGTTCAATTCGATAGTAAAAAGTTGTGTGCATTCATGGAGGATGTTAAGTGTGCTTAGCTCGTTACACCAGTCAGGTTGCGAGTGCATACATTGCTGAAAAGATGTGTAGAAGGATCGCTTTATATTTGCTTGATGGAGCTTCCAATAAGCCGAATTAATCAGCCAGCTTGCAAGCCTTCGGATGGAGTAAGGAACTGAGCTGCGAGATGCTAAATTTTCAAGCTGTAGAGTCCAGCCGGCATGTGTGGTTATTTTTTTCTCTATTTCATAACTTGCACCCAAGTCTGGAGTGAGGGAGGATATCTTCAAAAGTATTAAAGTTGTATCGTTCTCTAAGTATAGGTCCGTGTCAGTATAGACTATTTGTCCCCCAAGACCTCTGTAGGTATCGCCCTTTGCTTTGAAGGTTGTTTGACTGTTTCTCGCTAGCAAGCATTGAGCTATACACGAGCGGTCCGCCAGCGGAAGTGACTCTAGGATGGAGACGATTTTTTCATACTGGGTGAGAAACACGGCTCGCTCTGAGAGTGTTTTGATCCAAGTGGCTTCTGCTTGTAGGAAGGATTCTATATAGTCATTGATTGAAGGGTTTTGGAAACTTATTGCAGTAATTGTCTTGCCTGAGTGCTTGGTGTGTTTGTATTGATCACTGGTTATAAAATTTTCAGCTAGTTCTCTAAGGCACTTGTTAAACTGCAAGGCAGATTCTGTGTCGAAGGCAATTGTCTTTAGGGATAAAACTGCTTCTTTGAGCTTTTCAATTTCTGCTTCGCCTCCCATTGTCCATAAGACCACGAGAATCCAGCGAGAAAGTGGCATGATTTCGTTATTAAATGGCCCATTCCATATTTCTGCGGGATTATCGAATTTTGCGCTAATGTATGTGATGAATTCGTCGTTGTTTAATGATTCGCTGTTTGCTCTATTGCTTATTGCGGAAATGATTCGTGGGTTAAAGTGTTTGTGTTCTATGATTTTTTTATAAAGTTTGCTTTCTACAATTGCTTGAAGCTTTTCAGTGGGTAGGTTTGAAAAGTAAAGATGATTAAATAAAACTTTTGCGCGGTGGTTTGTACTATAGTCGGTAAGGTTGATAGTGCATTTAGCGATGCTGTCAGCATTTGTGTCAAATACGCCGTGAGAAATTCGCGCGTCTGCGATGATGTATTCCCTGGACGTTAGAATGAAGCGTATGTTGCTACGCTTTTCTGCAAGTTTTATAAGTTGAATCAGTTGAGCGTCTTCGTTTTTTCCGAACTTCAATTGGTCGTATCTGGTTTGGCCTAGAAAATCATCATATAGAATCGCGATTTTCTGATTTTCCGAATGCTGGTGTCGGCTTACCAGCGCCCATGCATCGCCGATGTCATTGTGCACTAAAATCGGTTCAAATCCTTCTTGGGCGTAATGACATAACAAAATCTTTGCCAAGGTTGTTTTTCCGATTCCGGGGTTGCCTGCGATTATGCAATGATGACTCTTCTTTAACGTGGATAATGCACGCTCATATCCTTCGTGTAGGACGATTTTGCACATCTCATTTTTCATTTCATCAAGTGTAAATTGAGTGAGATTGAATATTTTTGCTTGGAAAATTGCTTCCAGTGCTGAGGTGCTGGAAATCCAGAGTTTAAAATGCGACCGAATTATGTGCTCGTGCTTTCTGAGTAATGTGTTGATCTCGGATTGTCCGTAGATTTCTCCCGTCGAATTCAGCCAGGGTTTTAACATCCCTATTAGTTTTAGCTTGTTTGCGTGAGATAATGCGACGGATGTAACTATTACATATTTTTTAGGTTTTATTTTCTCTATTTTTTCTAATTCTTTCTTGAAGCTGTTTAGTAGTTGTGGAAATGCATCGGTTTTATATCTTTTGCACTGTAGTATTGTGCGTTCTTTATCGTTGAATGTTCTAGAGTGCAGCAGATCAATACCTGAGTCCTTGCCTGGTTTGTACGACTCTAATGTTACCCCCCATTCAGCCGAAAATAGATCAGCAACCATTTTTTCAAAGTCATCAGGGGAAAGCGTCTGAAAGTCATAATCCATGCGTTATCTCACTTCAGTCCAATACTTACATTCATAATGCAGCAGACGTTATCGTTCCGCGTCTAGCAGGACCGTCATTCCAGATTTTTGCATCCCGCGCGTAGGCTTGGAAAGAGTTCAATATAAGCTGAGTGAAGTATCTGAGCCACTCTTTTGAAATCAGAAAGACAACCATCATTGGGCTTGAGATCTAGGGTTGGGAAAAGGTGATCTACGGCAACACCGGCAACAAAAACCGCCCAATCACTGGCAAGTGATTGGAGATCAGCAGCGTGTCTTCCTGGCGCACGGCAGCGCCGACGCGTTTGAGCCGCGGGCTGAAAAACAGGTAGTCAACGGTGCGATCCGGGCCGTTGACGCGTGGATCATTGGGGAAATGCGTTAGCCATTTCGAGCGGTCGATGCCGCTCGCTTCGACGTTGTTGGGGATCATCGGGTATTTGTCCCACAGCACGTGCAGTTGGCTGTCCGGCTGGTACAGCGAGCGTTGCTCGGCTGGGAGGCGCTGATACTGACCCAGCGGCAGCAGATTGAAATCCCCGCCAATCAACCATGGCGTGCCACTGGCTTCGAACTTGTCCAGCAGCTTGCTGGTGACCTGCACTTGACGCTGCATGGCGTCGTCGCCTTCGACAAAAGTGTCCAGATGCGTGTTGATGACCGCCAGATGACCGCCGTCACGCAGTGGTAGATAACTGACCAGAAGGGCGGGTTTGCGCTGGAATTGACGACTGATCAGGTTGGCATCGCGAATCGGCAGTTGGATGCGTTCAGCCCGGTCGATTTCGAAACGACTTAGGGTCGCGAGCTTCATACCGACGCTGCCTGCGATATGCGGATTCGGCACGAAATCGGCTTTCCAGTAGAACGCCTCGGTGCTGCACGGGTAAAGGTCGGTCACGCGCTCCTGCAGCAACGCCAGTTGATCGTCGTAACCGGTGTTCTTCGCGCCGTCGTTCACCTCTTGCAACAGGACGATATCCGGCTGTTCGTCACGAATCACCCGGGCGACTTCATCGAGATTGAAGGCTACATCTTCTGGCGTTGGCTGTTCATCCTGACCGCTACCATCGGCCATGTCGTACCAGAACACGTAACGCTTGCCCGCCAGATACTGGATGTTCCAGGTCATGACTTTGAGCGCTTGCCCGGGCACCAGACGTTGAGCATGGCCTTCAGGGCTACAGGCCACAGGCAGCTCTTCACGTTGAACGGGGCGCCAGGTCAGGGTGTAGATCAGCCCCAGCACCACGCTGGCCAGCAGTACAAGAATCAGAATGAAACGGGTCAGACGACTCATCGGCTCGGCTTAGAACGCGCTGCGTTCAGTCAGAAGTTCGCGTTGCAGGGCTTTTCAAACAACGTGCAGCCCGAGCATAGCCGACTGGAACCTGATTGACAGCCTTCGTCTCGGCTACTCCAGCTCTTCGGGTGGTGCTGGTGGTTCGTTGAGCAGCATGAACAAGCGGAACATCACCACACTGGTGAACAACTGCAGGAAGCTGCTCACGACATTAATCAGCAACGTGGCTGCAGCGTTCTGCGGCTCAGGCAGTAGAAAGTAAGCGATGCCTTCCAGCAGCGACAGCGGAATATAGATGCACAGCACGCAGGTCAGGATGCGCACGAAATGGCCTTTGCTCATCTCGAAGCTTGCGCGCATTGCCATCAGTGGTGTCAGGCCGCGCAGGACCAGCAGGTATTCAGCGAACACCAGTTTGACCATCACCCAGATGCCGGGAAGGATGAACAGCGACAGGCCAAACATGATCAGCAGCGTGCTCAGCGCCGAGAGCACGGCGAAGGTTGGCCACATGCGCAACGCCATGGCCAGCAGGTCACGTGGCCGCGGCTGATCACCGCCACGGCTGCGGGCGTCCAGAAACAGAATCAGTGCGCAGGTGTAGAGCGGGTAGAACAACAGGCCGATCAGTAACTCGTAGGCCGATGAAGAGTTGGCCGTCAGCGAACCGCTCAGCGCCTGTTTGGCCAGCGCCTCAACGATGACCAGCGGCAGACACAGCACCAGAATGCTCGTCAGGTTGCGCCGAAAAAAATACAGAGAGTCGGTAAGAATGGTAAGCGGGTTCATTAGTATCGGGTCGCAGAAAAAAAGCAGGCGGTCACTTTAGCTGGCTAACCAGGCACCGGCCAGAGCCTTCTTAACATTTGCGACAGTCTATTGAAACGCCCTGGATTAGCCCCATTACCTTGCTTACGCGCTGGCTATCCGGCCAGGCGAAGATTTTTAACGGCAATCTAACGAGGTCGCCATGAACAGCGAAGAGCAAACCCTGATCGACGGTCTTTTCACCAAGCTGAAAAGTGCCGAAACCGCTTCAGCCCCCCGCGACGTGGAGGCTGAAGCCAGGATCAAGGAGCATCTCAACCAGCAACCGGCCGCGCCTTATTACATGGCGCAGGCGATCCTGGTGCAGGAAGCGGCAGTCAATCAGCTCAACCAGCAGGTCAAAGAGCGTGACGAGCAAATCCAGCGTCTGCAGGCTGAACTCCAGCAGGCGAAGGCTCAAGGTTCCTCGGCTCCGGCGCAGGGCAGTGGTGGGTTTCTGTCGAGCATCTTCGGTGGCGGAGGCAACCGTCCGCAGCCGCAAGCACAACCGCAGCAGTCGTTCTCCCAACCGCCAGCGTCATCGGGTGGTGGCTGGCGTGATGGCCCGTCCAGCCCGCCGCCTTACAACGCGCCGCAGGGTAACAATGCCGCGCCACAGCAGCAGGCTCCGCGCGGTGGTGGTTTTCTCGGCGGCGCGTTGCAAACCGCAGCCGGTGTCGCCGGTGGTGTAATGCTGGCGCAGGGACTGAGCAGCATGTTCGGCAATCACAACCAGCCCGAAGAAGTTGTCGAGGTTATCAAGGAAGAACCTGCTCAGGTTGCAGATCACAGCCCTCAGGATTCTGGTGGCGGCTGGAACGATGGTCAGGAGAGCGTGAGCAGCAATGATTCATACGGCAACGATCAAGGCGGCTGGGATGACGGCGGCTTTGATGGCGGGGATGATGATTCGTTTGTTTGATTGAAGCGTTGATGGAGATTTGTCGGAGCTGCCGAAGGCTGCGATAGCCATTCCCCTGATACACCGCTATTCGCAGCCTGCGGCAGCTCCTACAAAAACCGGGCAGTGGCGCCAATGCCCGGGGCACCCACGAAACTGGCATACTAAGCGCCGATTCATTTCTGAATCGGCGTTGTCGTTTGGCTGCGCTGCTGCGTCATGAGGATTACCGGTGAAGAAAATCGCTGTGTTCGCCGATGTACAGAACCTCTATTACACCGTCCGTCAGGCCCATGGTTGCCATTTCAACTATGCGGCGTTGTGGGCGGACATCAGCAAGCGTGGGCAAATCGTTGAGGCGTACGCTTATGCCATCGACCGTGGCGACAGCAAGCAGCAGCAATTCCAGCAAATCCTCCGCAACCTCGGTTTCACCGTCAAACTCAAACCGTACATCCAGCGCAGTGATGGCTCGGCCAAGGGTGACTGGGACGTGGGCATTACCATCGATATCATGGACGTCGCGCCGCAGGTCGACGAAGTGGTACTGGCTTCAGGCGATGGCGATTTCGATTTGTTGCTTGAGCGCATCATCAGCAAACATGGTGTCGAAGCGGTTGCCTATGGCGTGCCGGGGCTGACCGCCAACTCGCTGATCCGCGCCGCCAGTCGTTACGTGCCCATCGAGGGTGCGTTCCTTTTACGTTGATTTTTTAAGGATTCAGGCAAGTGTTGGAACGTGTAGCGGTCATCGACTTTGAAACCACCGGTATTTCTCCCGGCCAAGGCTGCCGTGCCACGGAGATTGCTGTGGTGATCATGGAGCAGGGGCGCATCGTTGATCGTTTTCAAAGCCTGATGAACGCCGGTGTGCGAATTCCAGGCTTCATTGAGTCGCTGACCGGCATCAGCAACAGCATGATTCGCACTGCACCGTCGGCTGAACGAGTCATGAGCGACGTGGCAGACTTCGTGGGCACGATCCCGTTGGTGGCGCATAACGCGTCGTTCGACCAGAAGTTCTGGGATTACGAGCTGTCGCGCATCGAACGTAGCCGCCAACAAAGCTTCGCCTGTTCCCTGCTGTTGGCGCGACGCCTGATGCCCGCGGCGCCCAATCACAAGCTAGGCACCCTGACCAGCTATGCGCGACTGCCCAACACCGGCAAGGCTCACCGGGCCATGGCCGATGCTGAAATGGCGGCCAACCTGACTGCGCACCTCACTAACGAATTGCGCCACACCCACGGCCTGTCCACGATATCCCACCAATTGCTCTGCACCCTGCAGAAAGTGCCTGCGGCGAAAATCAGCGACGCCATCAAGCGTCAGCGCGGGTTTTAACGACTGTCGTTGGCGCCTCGCCGCCAGTCTCTACAACTGATTAACCTGACGCCGTTTGCGAAAGCCGCAGGCGGTGCAGGCCGGAATAGTCCGGACAGGGTAAACTGCGCGCCATCTCGCGTGATTTATCTACGGTATTCAAATGACATTCGCCACACTCGGCCTGATCGAACCCCTGCTGCGCGCGCTTGAAGCGCTCGGCTACCAGACTCCCACGCCTGTTCAGGCGCAGGCGATTCCACCGGTCCTGGCCGGGCGTGACCTGATGGCCGCTGCCCAGACCGGTACCGGTAAAACTGCCGGTTTCGCCTTGCCACTGCTGCAGCGTCTGACCATGGAAGGCCCTAAAGTCACGCCCAACTCGGTGCGTGCGCTGGTGCTGGTGCCGACCCGTGAGTTGGCCGAGCAGGTCCACGAGAACATTCGCCAGTACGCCGAACACCTGCCGTTGAGCACGTATGCCGTCTACGGCGGCGTGAGCATCAACCCGCAGATGATGAAGCTACGCAAGGGCGTCGATGTACTGGTTGCCACGCCGGGGCGTCTGCTGGATCTGTATCGCCAGAACGCGGTGAAGTTCTCCCAACTGCAAACGCTGATTCTCGACGAAGCAGATCGCATGCTCGATCTGGGCTTCTCCGAAGAGTTGCGCGACATCTACAAGGCGCTGCCCAAAAAACGTCAGACGCTGCTGTTCTCTGCGACTTTCTCCGACGCCATCCGCCAGTTGGCTGCGCAGATGCTCGACGACCCACTGACTATCGAAGTCAGCCCGCGTAACGTGGCGGCGTCGTCGGTCAAGCAATGGGTGGTGACGGTCGACAAGAAGCGCAAGCCTGAGTTGTTCATCCATCTGCTGAAGAAACTGCGCTGGTCTCAGGTTCTGGTGTTCGCCAAAACTCGCGTAGGCGTCGATCAACTGGTGGATCGCCTGCAAGGTCTGGGCATCAGTTCTGATGGTATTCACGGCGACAAGCCGCAGGCTACACGGCAGCGGGCGCTGGATCGTTTCAAGGCGAGTGAAGTACAGATTCTGGTGGCGACTGATGTTGCCGCGCGCGGTCTTGATATTGATGACTTGCCGACAGTGGTCAACTTCGACCTGCCCATCGTCGCCGAAGATTACATCCACCGCATTGGTCGTACCGGTCGTGCAGGTCTGACGGGTGAAGCTATTTCGCTGGTGTGCGCTGACGAAGTGGAATTGCTGTCAGCCATTGAAACCCTGACCCGCCAGACATTGCGTCGTGAAGAAGAGCAGGATTTCGAGCCGGAACATCGTGTGCCAACCACGGATGCCAGCGGTCAGATCCTGAAGAAACCGAAAAAGCCGAAGAAACCCAAGGTATCTGGCGGCAAGCGCAATCTGGGCAAGTGGATCGACAGTGGTGACACCGCCCCGGAAGCGCCATCGGCCAAGCCAGTGCGTAAAGTTCCGGTATTCAACACCGGCCCGCGCAAGAAAAAACCTTGATGTAATTGCACGGTTTTTTTGTAGGAGTGAGCTTGCTCGCGATAGCGTTAGTTCAGGCGATAAATTCGTCGACTATGAAATCGAATCGCGAGCAAGCTCACTCCTACAGGGTCCGTGTTTGCTGCGCGACAGCGTGATGTCAGGTGCCTAGGCTGCGCTGCTATTCCGTCACCGGCTGCCAGCTTCCCACCATATGCACCAACTCTGGCGCACCTTCCAGGCGGAACTGACCGTGAGACCCGGCGGCGCTGGCTGACAGCACTATCTCGCTGGGCAAGCGGACGGGTTTCTGGAACTGCACGCTGATGTCCACATTGGACGCCGGAAGATGATTGGCCAGAAAAGCCAGGGTTCTCGCCTTGAGCCACATGCCATGGGCAATCGCCTTGGGGAAGCCGAATAACCTGGCGCTGGGCGCACTCAGGTGAATCGGGTTGTAATCACCGGACACCTTGGCGTAACGCCGACCAATCTCCGCTGTCGCTTGCCAGCGTGCAACTTCCGTGACGGGTAATGGGGCGGGTTCGAACTCACCGATGGCTGCGCCTTCGAGGTTTACACCCCGGCACAGCATCGTGCTTTCTTCTTCCCATAACAGACCCATTGAGTCTTCAACTTGAGTGATCAGGCTGAACGTCGCACCTTTCTCATGGGGCTGCAGGTTCTCGGCCTGCACGCCCACGTACACCTTGCTCACGCTGCCGAGAGGCCGATGAATCTTGATGCGGTTACTCAGGTGTATCAGCCCCAATAAAGGGAAGGGAAAATCCTTGGCAGTCATAAGCTGCATTTGCAGGTTGAACGCCAGCACATGTGGATAGGTTGGAGGCAGCAGGCTGTTTTCACTGAAACCGCACACTTCGCGGTATTGGGTCAGTTTCTGCGCATCTACTGAAGTCCAGCAGCGTAGCCCGATCTCGGGTAGTTCAGTACCGGTTACCTTGCGCCGCAATGCTGCCTGCACGAATAGATTCGGCAGGGTGGGCAGGGAATCCAGGTATCGCCAATGAGCGCTCATCGTGCATCTCCTTGCTCTGATTATCGTCTGCTGGTCACGCGCCGATGACGCTTTGACCACAGACCCGCAACACCTGGCCACTGACGGCGCCAGCACCTGGTTGAGCCAGCCAGGCAACAGCCTCTGCCACATCTTGTGGCAAGCCCCCTTGACCCAGAGAACTCATGCGCCGCCCGGCTTCTCGCAGGGCGAACGGCATGCTCGTGGTCATTTTGGTTTCGATGAAGCCAGGTGCGACTGCGTTGATGCTGATACCACGCTCATTCAGGACCGGGGCAAGGGCGCGAGCCAGCCCGATCAGGCCTGCTTTACTGGTGGTGTAATTGGTTTGGCCTCGATTGCCTGCAAGCCCGCTGATTGAGGCGAGGAGGATGACGCGGCCGTTATCACGCAAGGTGCCACTGTCCAGCAGCGCTTCGGTCAACACTTGGGGGGCGTTGAGGTTGACCGACAGCACTGAGTCCCAGAAATCGGCAGACATATTGGCCAGCGTCTTGTCACGAGTAATGCCGGCGTTATGAACCAGGATATCGATGCCACCTTGCAAGTGTTCGATCAACTGCGCGCCTGCATCAGCCGCGCCGATGTCCAGCGTTAGCGCCTTTCCGCCCAGCCGTGCGGCCAATGCTTCCAGATCAGACTTGGCCTGAGGAACGTCAAGCAATGTGACTTCGGCTCCGTCGCGGGCCAGTGTTTCGGCAATCGCGGCACCGATACCACGCGCAGCGCCAGTGACCAACGCTTTGCGGCCACTGAGCGGACGGCTCCAGTCCTGCACCTGGGTCGGGCAAGGACTCAGGCGGATGACCTGACCCGAGATAAACGCGCTCTTGGGTGACAGGAAAAACCTCAGCGCACCTTCAAGCTGATCCTCGGCACCGCTGTCCACTTGCAGCAACTGCACAGTGCCGCCATTGCGCATCTCTTTGGCCAGCGAGCGGCTGAAGCCTTCGAGTGCTTGCTGGGTGCTGGCGGCCAGTGGTTCCTGCAGGCTGGCGGGGGCGTGGCCAAGAATCACTACATGCGCGCTGTTATCCAGATTTTTCAGCAATGGCTGAAAGAATTCGCGTAACTGCTTGAGGTCTTCGGTGCGCGTAAAGGCACTGGCGTCAAACACTACGGCTTTAATCTTAGGCCCTTGGTCGGCAATCCAGGCCGTTGCGCCCGGCACTTCTGAGCCAAAGCTGTAGATTGATTCGGTCAGGCGTTGCGCAAAAAGTCTGACTTGATCCGCCAGTGGCCCGGCGCTGATCAGCAGCGTTCCTTCAACAGGTCGCAGACGCCCGGCCTGCCAGCGTTCCAGTCTGACCGGTTTTGGCAGGCCAATAGCGCCGACCAGGCGGCTGCCCAGGTCGGAGTTGGCAAAATCTATGTAGCGATCAGACGGCATGGAACACTCTCCTTGAGTCGGGGTTCAAAGGAGTTGACCACACTCAAGCGACGTTCGTTCGAGTATCCCCTACGCTGCTCATCAGCGAATCCGTATCAATAAAGGGAGTTTTCAATGAATCAGCCACGCCGGGTCGCCATTGTCGGCGGTAACCGTATTCCGTTCGCGCGCTCAAACGGGCCGTACGCCACTGCGAGCAACCAAGAGATGCTGACTGCTGCTCTGGAAGGTTTGATCGAGCGCTTCAACCTGCACGGCGTTCGCATGGGGGAGGTGGTTGCCGGGGCGGTGCTCAAGCATTCCCGGGACTTTAATCTGACCCGCGAATGCGTGTTGGGCTCGCGCTTGTCGCCGCAAACTCCTGCCTACGATCTACAGCAGGCCTGCGGTACTGGCCTGGAGGCGGCGTTGCTGGTGGCCAACAAGATTGCATTGGGGCAAATCGAATGCGGCATTGCGGGCGGCGTAGACACGACTTCCGATGCGCCAATTGGCGTTAATGAAGAATTGCGTAATATTTTGCTGCAGGTCAATCGCACTAAGTCCATGGGCGACAAACTCAAGCTTTTGTTGAAGTTGCGTCCACATAATCTCAAGCCAGAACTGCCGCGTAACGGCGAGCCGCGCACAGGCCTGTCCATGGGGCAGCATTGCGAATTGATGGCGCAGCGCTGGAATATTCCTCGCGATGCCCAAGACCAATTGGCGCTGGAAAGCCACCTGAAAATGGCCGCGGCCTACACCGAAGGCTGGCAGAACGACTTGATGACGCCGTTTCTGGGGCTGACTCGTGACAACAACCTGCGCCCTGATCTGACGCTCGAAAAGCTCGCCAGCCTGAAACCGGCGTTCGAGCGTAGCGCCAAGGGGACTCTGACAGCGGGCAACTCCACACCGCTGACCGATGGCGCCTCACTGGTGCTATTGGCCAGTGAGGAGTGGGCCAGGGAACGGGGGTTGCCGGTGTTGGCGTATCTGCGAGATGGCGAGTCTGCGGCAGTGGATTTCGTCAACGGTAATGAAGGTCTGTTGATGGCGCCTGCCTATGCCGTGCCTCGGCTATTGGCGCGTAATGGCCTGACCCTGCAGGACTTCGATTACTATGAGATTCACGAAGCGTTCGCCGCGCAGGTGTTGTGCACGCTCAAGGCGTGGGAGGACGCAGATTATTGCCAGACCCGGCTCGGGCTGGACGCGCCCTTGGGCTCGATTGATCGCAGCAAGATGAACGTCAAAGGCAGCTCATTAGCCGCCGGTCACCCGTTTGCCGCCACGGGCGGACGTATCGTCGCCAACCTGGCCAAGTTGTTAAGCGTTGCGGGTCAGGGGCGCGGATTGATATCCATCTGCGCGGCAGGCGGGCAGGGGGTTACGGCGATTCTTGAACGGTGATGTAATTTGTAGGAGCTGCCGAATGCTGCGAATCGATGTATCAGATAGACCGATTCGCAGCCTGCGCCAGCTCCTACAAAGATCACACCATGCTCAAGCCGCCCGAGCTTCTTCCAGTGCTTCTGCCGACAATTGCTGCTTGTGCCGGTTGGCGTAGTTCTCAGCCATCACCGAACACACAATCAACTGCAGTGGGTGATAGATCATGATCGGCAGCAGAATCAGACCCAGGCCTGGATTGTTGCCGAAGATCAGCGCTGCCATCGGCGCACCGGCCGCCAAGGACTTCTTGGTCGCACAGAACACTGCCGCAACTTTATCTGCGTGGTTGAATTTCAGCACCCGCGCCGTACCGGTGGTCAGGAGCAGGATCACCACCAGCAACATCGCGCTGCCCACGAAGGCCATGGTAATCACCGAATTGCCTTGGGTTTGCCAGAGGCCTGAAACCATGGAGTTACAGAACGCCGCATAGACCAGCAACAGGATCACGATCTTGTCGATCAGGTTGGTGTACTTCTTGTGTCTGGCGAAAAACTTGCCCACCAACGGACGCACCAACTGGCCCAGGATGAGTGGCAGCAGCAACATCAGGCTCAGGTCCAGCAGCGTAGAACCCAGATCGATGCCACCAGAACCGGTGCCAATCACCAAGCTGACCAGCCACGGCGTCATGAAAATGCCGAACACGCTGGACATGCTCGCGTTGAGAATGGCCGCCGGGACGTTGCCACCTGCGCTGCCGGTCAACGCTACCGAAGAGGAAATGGTCGAAGGCAGTGCGCACAGGTACAGGAAACCCAGCATCAACAATGCCGGGACGTAGGCACCAAATGCCTTGTCGCAGGCCAGCCAGATGACCGGGAAAACCACGAAAGTGAAGACTTGCACCATGATGTGCAGGCGCCAGTTCTTCAGACCATGTTTGATCTGTTCGCTGGAAAGGTTGACGCCGTGCAGGAAGAAAACCACGAACACGCCAATATTGATCACGTATTCGGCGTGCATCGAGCCGCCGGTCGCGCCGAAGCCCGGGAAGAAATAAGCCAGAACTGTGGCCAGGACCATCCCGCAAAGGAACCAGTCGGTGACGACGCGTTTGAGATGTTTAAGGACAGACATAGGGGCTCGGCTGATTGTAAAAATGGATGTCTGCAGGCTAACTCACTCGTACACTGCCGTCTTGCGACATAAGGCCATTCCATACCGACTAACGGACAAAATCCCATGCACCGTCAAGGCAGCGAGCGACAGATACCCGCCCTGAGCCAACTACCGCGCCCGTTGTATGCCCGCGCCGAAAGTCTGAGCGCCGGTTCCTGGACACCTCCGCATCGTCACGAGTGGGTGCAGTTCTCCTACGCGATCAGTGGGGTGCTCGGGGTGCATACCGCCGAAGGCAGCTTCTTCGCTCCACCGCAGTGGGGCGTCTGGATACCTGCCGGTCTGGAGCACGAAGTGGTGACCTCTATGCGTGCGGAAATGCGCAGCCTCTACGTGCGAAAAGAGGACTCTGCGTGGGCACCGCAACGCTGTCGGGTACTTGAGGTGACGCCGCTGGCTCGCGAGTTGATCAAGAGTTTCTGTCAGTTACCGGCTGAATACCCGCTGGGTAACAGCAGCGAAGCGCGATTGGTGCAGGTATTGATGGATCAATTGGCGCATCTGCCAGAGGTGGGCTTTTCGCTGCCCTTGCCTCGGCATCCTCGTCTTTTGGAACTGTGCAACGAATTGATTGAAGACCCCGGCCAACTGATCACCCTGCATGATTGGGCCGTGCGACTGGGCGCTTCGGAGAAAACCCTGATGCGTCTGTTTCAGCGCGAAACGGGGTTGAGCTTTCGCGGCTGGCGGCAGAGAGCACGGCTGCTGTCTTCTCTCGGTGCGCTGGAAAATGGCGACAGCGTGACCAACACGGCGTTGGCCTGTGGCTACGACTCTACCTCTGCATTCATTGCGGCGTTCAAGGGCCTGTTCGGGTTTACTCCCGGTGAACTTTTCAAGCAGTGATTGACCCTGATTGTCTTCCGCGATGCGTGCAGTCGGTGAAGTTTCTTACCCTGTGAGCACGGTTTGTTTTTTGCTCTCTTACGGCATGAAAGCTGCTTTATACCGGGACGATGAGGGATTTTCCGACAGAAACTATCCACATCAAACGTCAGCTCCCACTACTCGCTGGCAGAGGATTGCCGTATAACGGGCAACAATCGCGTGTTTGGCAACGAAGGACCCACAATAAAAGCTGATGAAAACTCCTAAACGCATTGAACCCCTGATCGAGGACGGTCTGGTGGACGAGGTGCTGCGCCCGCTGATGAGCGGTAAAGAGGCAGCTGTTTATGTGGTGCGCTGTGGCAATGAGCTGCGGTGTGCCAAGGTTTACAAGGAGGCGAATAAACGTAGTTTCCGTCAGGCTTCGGAGTATCAGGAAGGCCGCAAGGTTCGCAACAGCCGTCAGGCTCGAGCAATGGCCAAGGGTTCGAAGTTCGGCCGTAAGGAAACAGAGGACGCCTGGCAGAACGCCGAAGTGGCGGCGCTGTTCCGGCTGGCTGGCGCAGGTGTCCGGGTCCCCAAGCCGTACGACTTCCTTGAAGGCGTGTTGCTCATGGAGATGATTGCCGACGAGTACGGCGATGCCGCTCCGCGATTGAACGATGTGGTTCTTGAGCCCGATCAGGCTCGCGAGTATCACGCCTTTCTGATCGAACAGATCGTACTGATGTTATGTACCGGTTTGGTGCATGGTGACCTTTCCGAGTTCAACGTGCTGTTGACCCCGACTGGCCCGGTGATCATCGATTTGCCTCAGGCAGTGGATGCTGCCGGTAACAACCACGCGTTCAGCATGCTGGAGCGTGATGTGGGCAACATGGCGTCCTACTTTGGCCGCTTTGCGCCGGAGTTGCGTAAAACCAAGTACGCCAAGGAAATGTGGTCGTACTACGAAGCCGGTACCTTGTCGCCATCGACCGTGCTGACCGGTGAGTTCGATGAGCCGGAAGATGAGGCCGATGTAGGCGGTGTGCTTCGCGAAATCGAAGCGGCTCGTCTGGACGAAGACCGTCGCCAGGCTGCTCGCGCTGCCGACGATGCCCCACCGAGCAAGACTGCCGAAGAGCCGCCTCCGCCCTGGATGCAGTGATCGGCAGTTAATAAAAACCCGGCTCAGGCCGGGTTTTTTGTGGGCGGAAGGCTGCCAATATCGTCCACTGTCATTTGGGTTGGAACGCTGTTCCCCTGTGGGAGCCGAGCAAGCTCGGCTCCCACAAGGTGTGGGTGTCACCTGCGAGGTCACCTACCCACAACACCCACCCGAAGCCAGGTCCTTGAGAATCGGGCAGTCCGGGCGGTCGTCGCCTTGGCAATGTTCAACCAGTTCCTGCAAGGTGTCGCGCAGGCTCGCGAGCTCTTCGATTTTCTGGTTCAGTTCACCGATATGCTGACGGGCCAGTGCTTTGACGTCGGCGCTGGCGCGTTGCCGGTCTTGCCAAAGCGTCAGCAATTTACCCACTTCCTCCAGAGAAAACCCCAGATCCCGCGAGCGCTTGATGAACGCAAGTGTGTGCAGATCATCTTTGCCATACAGGCGATAGCCGCTCTCACTGCGGTGCGCTGCTTGCAGCAGCCCTGTGGCTTCGTAGTAGCGAATCATTTTGGCGCTCAGTCCGCTCTGTTTCGCGGCTTGTCCGATATTCATGGCTGCGTTCCTGAGTCCTTGGGCTTCCATGTCTTGAGCAGAAGGGCGTTGCTCACCACGCTGACGCTGGACAACGCCATGGCCGCGCCTGCCAATACCGGGTTGAGAAAACCGAACGCCGCCAGCGGGATGCCGATCAGGTTATAGACGAAAGCCCAGAACAGGTTTTGCCGGATCTTGGCGTAGGTCTTGCGGCTGATCTCCAACGCTGCCGGAATCAGCGCCGGGTCGCCGCGCATCAAGGTGATACCGGCCGCATGCATGGCCACGTCGGTACCGCCGCCCATGGCGATGCCGATGTCGGCGGCGGCCAACGCTGGAGCGTCGTTGATGCCATCGCCGACCATGGCGACCACGCCGTAGCGTTTCAGGTCTGCCACTGTCGCGGCTTTGTCCGCAGGCAGCACTTCGGAATGCACGTCACGGATACCCAGTGCGTCTGCAACTACTTTGGCGCTGCCGTGGTTATCACCGGTCAGCAAGTGGCTGCTGATGTTGCGTGCCGCTAATTGTTCGACCGCTTGCCGCGCGCCGGGCTTGAGTGTGTCGCCAAAGGCGAACAGACCGAGCACAGCGGGGTTCGGACTTTGCTCGATCAACCATGACAAGGTCCGGCCTTCGGCCTCCCAGGCACGGGCTGCGTCGGCCAGCTCTTCCATGTGCAGGCCGCTCTGCTCAAGCATTCGTCGGTTGCCCAGGACCAGGTCGCGTCCGTCCAGCGTTCCGGCAATACCGACACCAGGGAGGGCATGACTGTTTTCAATGCTGACCGGATTCAGATGCCAATCCCGGCAGGCATCCAGCACGGCTTTAGCCAGCGGATGTTCGCTGCCTCGCTGCAAAGCGCCAGCCCATTCCAGTACCTGTTCTTCATTGCCGCCTTTGGCGCAGAAATGGGCGATCTGAGGTGTGCCCGAGGTCAGCGTACCCGTCTTGTCGAACACTACCGTCGTCACTTCGTGTGCGCGTTCCAGTGCTTCCGCGTCCTTGATCAAAATCCCGTAGCGCGCCGCGACGCCGGTTCCGGCCATGATTGCCGTGGGCGTCGCCAACCCCAGCGCACAAGGGCAGGCGATGACCAATACCGCAACAGCATTGATCAGCGCGCTTTCCATGGGGGCGCCTGCCACCAGCCAACCGGCGAACGTGAACGCAGCGATGACTAAGACCGCAGGGACGAACACCTGACTGACCCGGTCCACCAGCTTCTGGATGGGGGCCTTGCCTGCCTGAGCATCCTCGACCAGCCGGATGATGCGTGCCAGCACCGTTTCAGTGCCCAGCGCTGTGGTCTTGACCAGCAGGCGGCCTTCGCCATTGATAGCGCCGCCCGTGACTTTGTCGCCTGTCTGTTTTGGCACTGGCAGGCTTTCGCCGCTGATCAGCGCCTCGTCAGCGTGGCTTTGACCTTCGATCACTTCGCCATCTACCGGGAAGCGCTCGCCCGGTTTTACCAGTACCAGATCGCCAAGATTCAAGGCGCTGATGGCGATGTCGTACTCATGACCATCGATGACCTGCAGGGCGCGATCCGGGCGCAACGCTTCCAGCGCCCGAATGGCGCTTGCGGTCTGGCGTTTGGCACGGCTTTCCAGGTACTTGCCCAGCAATACCAAGGCAATGACGACGGCCGAAGCCTCGAAATACAAGTGGGGCATTTCGCCGGGCGTAGCATTCATCCATTCATAAACACTCAAGCCGTATCCGGCACTGGTCCCCAGCGCAACCAGCAGGTCCATGTTGCCAGCCCCAACGCGCACGGCTTTCCATGCGGCGACGTAAAAGCGTGCCCCGAAAATAAACTGAACAGGCGTGGCGAGTGCGAACTGTGCCCAGGCGGGCAGCATCCAGTGCATGCCCAGAGGTTGCAGCAGCATTGGCAGAATCAGCGGGATCGACAGCATGATTGCCAGAATCAACGTCCAGCGCTCGCGTTTCAGCGTGCGTAGTTGTTGGTCGGCTTTGGCTGTCGGGTCTTGAGGGGCGGTGGCACCGTACCCGGCTTTTTCAACTGCTGCGATCAGGGTCGCGGTATCCGGCCCGCCGTCCGTCTCGATATGCGCCTGCTCATTCGCGAGGTTGACGCTGACGGTCTTGACCCCTTGCACCTTGTTCAGCGCACGTTCGACCCGACCTGCGCAACTGGCGCAGGTCATGCCGGAAATCGGCAGATCGAAGTTGAGCGGGTTCAGCATGTTCTTTCTCCCTGAAGGCATTTACCTGCAAGGATCAACCTTTCCACGAGGACAAGGTCAAGTCCAGATCAATAATTCAGATCGGCGCGCTTGAGATACATACCATTCAGGCTGCTTGCAATTCGATACTTGAGGATATCGCCCGCTTGAATCCGGATGTTGGTGTTGCTCTGCGCTTCCATGCCCGGATCGCAACCGAATACCGCGCCCGGCAGCACGCGCAAGCGAATGGCGACGTTACCTGCTGGCAGGTTGAAGGATACGGATTGTTCCTGGAACACCCGGCCCGCGAGCTGGTCCTGAATATAAATGCCGATCTCGCACGACGTGGCAACTTCCAGTCGCTCGCGGGAAATGATCAGAACGCCGTAATCCTGATCGGCCTGAACCGCCGGGGAAGCAGCCAACAGACCGAGAATGCCGAAGAGGCTCAATGCTGACCAGCGCATCGCTGATACTCCTGATGTAGACGGTGATGATGCAGCTTGGCCGAGCCTTGCGCCGAATACCAGCCCGGCAGATGAAAGAGAAACTTGACCTTGCCACGATGGGAAGGTCAAACATGGCTTCATTGTTATTCACATCCCTGCTTGAAGGA
This sequence comes from Pseudomonas sp. HP_14, assembly GCF_055283875.1. Lineage (NCBI taxonomy): Bacteria > Pseudomonadati > Pseudomonadota > Gammaproteobacteria > Pseudomonadales > Pseudomonadaceae > Pseudomonas > Pseudomonas sp. HP_14. Next base: position 184,273 of record NZ_JBTOQI010000004.1, read on the forward strand.
GTAGCACCATGCAAAGATTCAACGTTCAAGGCATGACCTGCGGGCACTGCGTTAAGGCCGTCACCAGTGCAATCAAGGACCGGGACCCCAGCGCTCTGGTACAGATAGATTTGCCAACTGGCGAGGTGATTGTCGAAAGCGACCTTGCTGCTCAGGAAGTTGTGGGGCTGATTGGCGAGGAGGGGTATCAGGCGCAGGTGGTTCAAGGTTGATGACTGAAACGCTACCTGTGGGAGCCGGGCTTGCCCGCGATAAAAGCACCCCGGTTACCCAGACAGATTCCGGTGACTGTATCGCGAGCAAGCTCAGCTCCCACGGGAATTGTGTTTGCATGCCAGCATAGAGCCTCCCACAGGTTCTGCGACATCGCGTCAATGGTGAGATCCCAAAGGTCAGCACCTGAAACTTTTTGAAGTAATTACCTTCTCCTGACACTCAGCCTCTGCACGCGCGGTTAAACTGTCTGGCTGCACGAGCACTGTCTGGACGCCTCATGAACCTTCGTACCATCCTGATTCTCGGTGCGCTTAGCGCCTTCGGCCCTTTGGCTATCGATTTCTACCTGCCTGGTTTCCCGGCCATCGCCTTGGCGTTTGGCACAGATGAGAAACACGTTCAGCTCACCCTGGCGTCTTACTTTCTGGGGCTTTCCATTGGTCAGCTGGCTTACGGGCCGGTGGCTGACCGCTTTGGCAGACGAGTTCCGCTGCTGTTTGGTGTGACGCTGTTTACGCTGGCTTCATTGGCCTGCGCATTCGCCCCTAATCTGGAGTGGTTGATAGGCGCACGCTTCGTTCAGGCTCTGGGCGGTTGCGCGGGAATGGTGATTGCCAGGGCGATTGTCAGCGACAAGTGCGACGCTGTGCAGTCAGCCAAAGTTTTCTCGCAATTGATGCTGGTGATGGGCCTGGCCCCGATCCTTGCACCCATGCTTGGCGGGTTACTGGTCAACCTCTATGGCTGGCAGTCCATCTTTATCAGCCTGACAGCCTTCAGTGCGCTGGCTTCGCTGGCCGTGGCACTCGGGTTACCAGAGAGCATGCCAGCCAGCCATCCGCGTCAGCCTCTGGCAGGGGCCCTGACTCAATACCGCAGTTTGTTGGGTGATCGCATTTTCCTTGGGCATGCGTTGACGGGCGGTATTGCCATGGCCGGGATGTTTTCCTATATCGCAGGCTCGCCTTTCGTATTCATCAAACTTTATGGCGTACCCGCTGAGCATTATGGGTGGTTGTTCGGTACCAACGCGGCCGGCTTCATTCTGATAGCACAGCTCAATGCACGGCTGGTAGGGAAGCGAGGGCCAGCGTTTCTGTTGTCACGGACGATCTGGATCTACCTCGCCGCAGCCTTGGTATTGCTGGCCATTACAGGTTTGCGCACCGAGCAACTCTGGCCGTTGCTAGTGCCGTTGTTCATCTGCATTGCCAGCTTGGGGTGCATCATCCCGAATGCCTCGGCCTGCGCAATGAATGGCCAATGGGCTCGCGCCGGAAGCGCGTCTGCGATGCTGGGTTGCCTGCAGTTCAGCGTGGCGGCGGGTGCTGCTGCAATGGTTGGCGTGCTGCACGACGGCACCGCCGTACCCATGGCGCTGGTGATCAGCACGTGTGGCGCACTGGCGGTCAGCATTTCGGTACTGACCCGCCGCTTGCAGAACCAGCGCGATACATTGAACCGCCAGCCCTGATGTTGAAGCTCCCGCGAATGTTTCGCGGGAGCTTACTCACTGATAAGTAGTCCCCACCGCAAATGCTGATTAATTAACGGCCCATTAAGTGTGGGTGTGGCTATTTGTCGGATGTAAATAATAAGCCAGGCAGTCTCGGTTTATATTCCTTCAATGTTTTGCTGTTGTTGGCTACATGTTTAGTGGATTCGTCCTACGGATATTTCGGAAAATGACGAGCGTAAATATGATTGATGGTAACTAGCTGCGAACATGAGCTCTACTAATTGTCTTATTTTATTGAGCGTTTTTTGGTGGCATGGCTGTAGGAAAATGCCTTGTGCAGCGTTGCGGATTTTCTTCTGGAGGAGCGGAAAGCCTTTGTATCTGGGGTTTAAGTGAGTCCTTTTTGATTTTTTCAGAAGTTGTCTAGCCGTAAAAGCTTGGGCTAGGTTAGTCAAAAGGGACTGGATCACGTCGGGGTGATGAGTTTTTTGCCTGATAGGGTGAAAGGTTTCAAGGCTTATACTGGCTATCCGAATTTGGATTCATGGTTGATGTCGGGAGGGGCCGGCAGTTAGATGCTGTTGGTCACTTGAGGACCGCTGTTTCACTGGCTCATTACGGCTTCGAATTTGGCGGCGTGGCTTCTTGATTACAACTTGATTGCTGCCACCATTTCATCGCGATAGATGATGTTTCAACAGGGAGTGAACATATGGAATATGCACCTTGCATCAGTCACGTTGCAACACTGCTGGCTGACCCGAAGCGTAGTGCAATGATTTGGGCCTTGATGGATGGAACTGCTCGACCCGCTAATGAGCTGGCTCTGCTTGCGGGCCTGACGACATCATCGGCTGGTGCCCATTTGGCACGCCTGGCGTCTGGCGGGCTGTTGAAGCAGGAGGTGCGAGGTCGCAAACGTTTTTTCCGTTTGGCGGGGCCACAAGTAGCGACAGCACTTGAAGCGCTGGCATGTGCCTCTGTTGTCAGTACTGCGCAGATCAACCGGAATGTGGCGCAACCTTCGTCTTCCATGCCATTGAGGGAGGCCCGTATCTGCTGTGATCACTTGGGGGGAGACATGGCCGCCGAGCTTTATCAACGGCTTCTGGGGGCGGGGTGGATCGAACAACAGGAGCAGCGGGTCGAGGTCACCAGCGTAGGTATGGCAAAGTTTGCCGAGCGTGGGATTTACATACCTGCGCTTGCGCTTCGTCAGCGCGAAACGGTCTGTGCCTGTGCCGACAGGGGCGAATTCACTCCGCACCTGGGCGGTGCGCTGGGGGCAGGGTTGCTGCAGCTTTTCATTCAGATGGGCTGGTTACGCACGACTGAAGAGTCCAGCACCCTGCAGGTGTCATCCAGCGGGCAGCGCGAGATCGACAAGATCGCGGCTGCCGCGTGACGTGCGATCAGATCAAGGCTTGATCAGGCGAGCATCCAGACTGTTTTGCGCCAGACGTTTTGCCTGGTCTTCAGTCATGCCCAAATGGGTATACAGCGCATGGAAGTTCTCGGTGACATAGCCGCCGAAATAAGCTGGATCGTCGGAATTCACCGTGACCTTCACGCCACGCTCAAGCATGTCGAGAATGTTGTGCTTTGCCATGTCATCGAAGACGCAGAGCTTGGTGTTCGAAAGCGGGCAAACAGTCAGCGGGATCTGCTCGTCGATAATACGCTGCATCAGACGTTCGTCTTCGATTGCCCGTACACCGTGGTCAATACGCTGGATTTTAAGCAGGTCCAGCGCTTCCCATATGTACTCCGGCGGACCTTCTTCGCCAGCATGAGCTACGGTCAGGAAGCCTTCGTTACGCGCACGATCAAAAACGCGCTTGAACTTGCTGGGTGGATGGCCCATCTCCGAGCTGTCCAGGCCCACGGCGACGAATGCATCGCGAAACGGTAGCGCCTGGTCGAGGGTTTTTTCCGCTTCCTCCTCGCTCAAATGACGCAGGAAGCTGAGGATCAGACCACTGCTGATACCCAGTTTCGACTGACCGTCTTTCAGGGCGCCAGTGATGCCGTTCAGCACGACTTCAAACGGTATACCCCGGTCGGTATGGGTTTGCGGATCAAAGAAGGGCTCGGTGTGAATCACGTTCTGGGCCTTGCAGCGCTCCAGGTACGCCCAGGTCAGGTCGTAAAAATCCTGCTCGGTACGCAGTACATCTGCGCCCTGGTAATAGAGGTCGAGGAATTCCTGCAGGTTGTTGAAGGCGTAAGCTCCGCGCAGGGCCTCGACGTCATTCCACGGCAGCGCGATCTTATTGCGTTCGGCGAGTGCAAAGAGCAACTCGGGCTCCAGAGAACCCTCCAGGTGCAAGTGCAGTTCTGCCTTTGGCAGGGCGTTCAACCAATCGTACATGTGCTTTTCTCATCAGGTGCAGATGGCCGGCATTCTACAGAAGCATGGCTTCTTGAGGTCAAAACCTGACCAAGCGGTTCAAATTTACCCAGCCTCCTGCTCTCGTCGGTACGCATAGGTATCGGCAAAACGTGACAACAAGAACTCAGAGCAGGTGGTTGCAGGATAGCGTGCGGGCCTGGTTTCGCTTTGGCAGCCAGGCAGGCATTCAATTCTGGTATCCGGGTTGGGCTCGACGAAAAACGGCATCGAGTAGCGGTCGACACCCAGCGGGCTGACAACCCGGTGTGGCGTAGACACATACCGGTCGTTGCTCCAGCGCGCCATCATGTCACCAATGTTGACCACGAATGTGCCGTCGATGGGGGGCGCATCGATCCATTGCCCGCGCACATCGCGTACCTGCAAACCTCCGGCAGAATCCTGATGCAGCAGGGTAATGCAGCCATAGTCAGTATGTGCCCCTGCACCTTGTTGCTCGGCGCTGGTAGCGGTATGGCGCGGCGGGTAATGGATAAAACGCAGCACGCTGACCGGAGCGACAAAGCGTTTGTCGAAGAAGTCACGCTCGATGTCCAGCGCGACAGTGATTGCCTGAAGCAACTTCTGCGCAAGGGCCTGCATGTCTAAATAGTGCTGCTCCATCAATGCTTCCCAGCCGGGCATGGCTGGATGGCGATTGGGGCCGCGCAACGGTTTTTCAGCGACGACCTCCGGATGATCGGCGGGCAAATGAAAGCCCATGTCGAAGGTTTCCTTGAGATCGCTCGGTATATTCGGGTCCAGCTGTTCGGTCGCAATAGCGCCATAGCCGCGGTGATGACGGCTCTGGGTGATGTCGATCTTGAGTTTTTCAGTTTGTGGCAGGGCGAAGAATTGCTGCGCCGTGCCCACCACTTGTTCGATCCGCTCGGCGCTGATCGGGTGGCCTTTGATATAGAAAAAACCCCACTCCCGACAGGCCTGGTCGATTTGCCGGGCAATGGTTTGCCAGGCGATTTGGTCATCGCTGTAGAGCGGGGCGATGTCGATGATCGGGAGTTGGTTCACGGTGCTTGTCCTGATACAGATTATTCAGCTTGTGATGACCCCTGTAGGAGCCATCTATATAACTACCTGATAAGCCTGAGTTTCTGTAGGAGCGAGCTTGCTCGCGATAGTGTCAGTTCAGGCGATAAAAACGGCGACCAATAAACCGGATCGCGAGCAAGCTCGCTCCTACAGGGTCTTGCCTGCTGCGCGACAGCGCTGTGTCAGGGAAGAAGAGCGCTTACTTCGGCAATTCCGCCTTGATGCCTTCAACGTAATAGTTCATCGAAGCCAGTTCTGCAGTGGTCGCCACTTTGCCAGCCGGGATTTTCACTGCACCGGTCTGATCCTTGATTGGGCCTGTGAACGGGTGGAACTCGCCGCTCTTGATGTCGGCGATGATTTTCTCGGCTTCAGCCTTTACGTCCGCAGGCACGATATCGCTGATCGGCAGTTCAACCGTGCCTTCCTTCAGGCCGCCCCAGTAATCCTGAGATTTCCAGGTCCCGTTGATCACGCCCTCGGTCGCCTGAATGTAGTGCGGTCCCCAGTTGTTGACGATGGAGGTCAGCACTGCTTTCGGGCCGAAGTGAGCCATGTCCGAGGCATAACCCACTGCGTAGACACCGCGACGTTCAGCTGTCTGGATCGGCGCCGGACTATCGGTGTGCTGGAACATGACGTCCACACCCTGATCGATCAACGCGTTGGCAGCATCAGCTTCTTTGCCCGGATCGAACCAGGAGTTGACCCACACGACTTTGATCTCGGTGCCGGGGTTGTATTTGTTCAATGCCAACTGGATGGCATCGATATCACGCAGTACTTCCGGGATCGGGAACGAGGCGACGTAACCGACTTTTTTGGTCTTGGTCATTTTTGCCGCCAGGAACCCACCGACGTAGCGACCTTCATAGGTGCGCGCCAGGTAGGTACCCATGTTCTTGTCTTGCTTGTAGCCGGTCGCGTGTTCGAAGGTCACTTTCGGGAATTGCTTGGCAACTTTCAGCGTCGGGTTCATGTAACCAAACGAAGTGGTAAAGACCAGATCGTAGCCACCCTTGGCCATGTTGCGGATCACCCGCTCGGCGTCGGCGCCCTCCGGCACGTTCTCTACATAGCTGGTGGTGACCTTGTCGCCCAGCGCTTCAACCATGGCTTTGCGACCTTGCTCATGTTGATAGGTCCAGCCGTGGTCGCCTATTGGACCGATGTAGACGAAGCCGACTTTCAACGGGTCTGCCGCCGATGCGAGCAGGCTAGAGCCCAGTCCGACGACAGCAGCCATAGCGCACAGCAATTTTTTCAGGGGGCGACGCGGGTGAGTGGTGGAGTGCATCGGGTCTAGCTCCTTTTGGTCTTGTTGGCACGGCCGTCTTAGCGGGTTGCTCCAGCAATGCAAAAAACTGACCAACTGGACAGTTAATGACAGGGCTTCATCTGTAATAGGTTTTCCCACGATACAGACGACACCGGACGGTGCATTCCAGCCCAGCGTTGCTGCTAACTGGTGCGCCCATGATCTGTAGGAGCTGCCGAAGGCTGCGAACGACAGCGTGTCAGGCAGATCGCTTCGCAGCCTTCGGCAGCTCCTACAGGAATGCGCGACGTCAGATCTCACCCATTTTGAAACCTTTGCTTACACTCAGTACTCTCAACGCCTTGAACGCGTTATCCGGACGGTTCATGTGTGAAGGTTTAAAGGCAGGTAATGGGCTCAATACTCAAGCAAGAAAAATTTCTCCTGCTGGCGATTCTGGCAACGTTCGTCGCTTACCCGTTTGAGCACTGGTTCCTCAACAACGGGCAGGGCATTGCGCTCACAGCGGGCATTGCGTTGGTTGGATTTATCGTCTGCGCATCATTGCGCGTGGCTCACCATGCCGAGTTGCTTGCTGAAAAAGTCGGCGACCCCTACGGCACCATGATCCTCACCCTTTCGGCGGTGCTGGTGGAAGTGGTGATCCTGGCGATCATGATGAGTAACGAACCGTCGCCAACGTTGGTGCGGGACACGATTTACTCGGCGGTGATGCTCGATATCAATGGCATCCTGGGCCTGGCTGCCTTGATGGGCGGTATCAAGCACGGCGAACAGTCCTATAACGACGATTCAGCACGCACCTACAGCGTGATGATCCTGACCGCGATGGGCGTTTCCATGGTGGTGCCTGAGTTCATCCCCGAAGGCGACTGGAAGATGTATTCGGCGTTCACCATTGGCGCGATGATCTTGCTCTACACCCTATTCCTGCGCATGCAGGTCGGTCCGCACAGTTACTTCTTCAGCTATAGCTATCCGGAGAAAAAGAAGCGCAAGGACCAACCGGAAGCGCAGAGCGAGCCCGTCAATCTGACGCTCTCGATTGGGACGCTGGTGCTGGGTGTGGTCGTCATTGGCGCGCTGGCCGAAGTGATGTCCAAAACCGTCGACCTGGGCCTTGAAGGCACAGGTGCACCACCGGTCATGACTGCGATTCTGGTGGCGGCTATTTCTGCCGCGCCCGAAATTCTGACGGCCTTGCGTGCTGCGCTGGCAAACCGTATGCAGTCCGTGGTGAACATCGCTCTGGGTGCGTCGCTGTCGACGGTTATCCTGACCGTCCCCGTCATGGAAGCCATGGCGCTTTACAGCGGCCAGCCGTTCCAGATGGCAATGACGCCAGTGCAGACGGTGATGATTTTCATCACCTTGCTGGTGAGCGCTATCAACCTCAATGACGGTGAAACCAACGCGATAGAGGGCATGACCCACTTTGTGTTGTTCGCGACATTCATCATGCTGTCGTTGTTGGGGTTGTAGCTACTCACACTGCGCTACTGTGCTGCAAACGAATGATCTGTAGGAGCGCACGAGCACCGCGAGGCCGCGATAGCGGTGTATCAGGCAGGCCGCCATCGCTGCCTCGCGGTGCTCGTGAGCTCCTGCAGGAATGTGTCCATCAACCGCGAATCAACGCTCGCGCTGCCTGACTGTGATCGGCAATCAAGCCCTTCAAATCAAGGCCTTCCACCTGCCCATCAATCACTCGCCACTGGCCGCCAATCATGACCCGATCGGCGCGATCGGCACCGCACAGTAGCAGTGCCGATACTGGATCATGGCTGCCGGAGAAACGCAGTTCATCCAGTTTGAACATCGCCAGATCCGCCTGTTTGCCGACTGCCAGTTCGCCGATGTCGGTTCGGCCGAGTAACTGCGCAGATCCTTTAGTGGCCCAGCCAAGCACGAGCTCCGGAGTGATTTTTTCTGCTCCGTAACGAAGGCGTTGCAGATACAGTGCCTGCCGCGTTTCGAGGATCATGTTCGACGCGTCGTTGGAGGCCGAGCCGTCTACACCCAGCCCTAGCGGAGCACCTGCTGAGATCAAGTCCAGTGTCGGGCAAATGCCGGAAGCCAGGCGCATGTTCGAGCTTGGGCAGTGACAGACACCTGTTCGAGCCGAACCCAGTCGGGTGATTTCGTCAGGGTTGAAATGAATGCCGTGGGCGAGCCAGGTGCGTGGTCCCAGCCAGCCGACGCTGTCCAGGTAATCGACAGTACGCAAGCCGAAGCGCTGCAGGCAGAAGTCTTCTTCATCCAGAGTTTCGGCCAGATGGGTGTGCAGGCGGACATCCAGTTTGTCTGCCAGATCAGCGCTTGCACGCATGATCTCGGGCGTGACCGAAAACGGTGAGCAGGGTGCCAGGGCGATCTGTATCTGAGCGCCTGCGCCGCGCTGGTGATAGCGCTCGATCAAACGCTGGCTGTCTTCGAGGATGACCTCACCTTGCTGCACGGTTTGTTGCGGCGGTAACCCCCCGTCGTCCACACCCAGGCTCATCGAGCCTCGGGTGAGCATCGCGCGCATTCCCAATTCACGGACGCTCTCAACCTGCACATCGATGGCGTTTTCCAGGCCGTCGGGAAACAGATAATGATGATCCGCCGCTGTGGTGCATCCCGACAGCAGCAACTCGACCAGCGCAACTTTGCTGGCCAGTGCGAGTTTCTCTGGAGTCAAACGCGCCCAGACCGGATACAAGGTTTTCAGCCACGGAAACAGTGGCTGATTGACCACCGGAGCCCAGGCCCGCGTCAGGGTTTGATAAAAATGGTGATGAGTATTGATCAAGCCCGGTAGCAGCACATGCTCGCGGGCGTCGAACACTTGATCGCAAGGGCTCGACGGTAACTGACCGGCGCCAAGTAGTTCGGCGATAACGCCATTTTCAATGACCAGGCCGCCTCGGGCATCGAGGTCGTTGGCAGTGAAAGCGGCAAGGGGATTTTTCAACCAGATACGGATCGCGGGCATTGTGCCGGCTCCTCTGAAAGACAGGTTCAGGTTAGCCAGCTCAGTGTTGCCCTGTCTGCTGATCCAGGGTCGCCGGCGTTTTGCAGCGTCGGCGAGGCCGGGATTCTACCTGTGAATCCCTGTAGCAGCCAACTCGTTGGCGAGAGGTTCTATGCGTGATTCAAGTTTGCCGCCTCGCGAACAAGTTCGCTCCTACCGGCTAGCGCGGTGTGAGGTAGGAGGCAACTTGTTGGCGACAGGGTTATACGCGGTGATTCAGGTCTGCCGCCTCGCGAACAAGTTCGCTCCTGCCGGTTAGGGCCGTGTCAGGTAGGAGGCAACTTGTTGGCGACAGGGTTATACGCGGTGATTCAGGTCTGACGCTTCGCGAACAAGTTCGCTCCTACCGGTTAGCGCGGTGTGAGGTAGGAGGCAACTTGTTGGCGAGAGGTTCTAATAGTGACTTCACCACGGAATGGTTTCGCCCTTGTAATCCACAAAATAATGCCCGCCTTTACCGGCGTAAGCATCGAGTTGTTCCACCAGCCCGAGAGTGCTGGTTTCAACATCGATAGCCGCACTCTCGCCACCCATCTCGGTTTTGACCCAGCCCGGGTGCAAGGACAAAACGGTGGGGCGAGGTTCGGGCAGCTGCAGCACGAAACTGTTGGTCAGAGAGTTCAGCGCCGCTTTGCTCGCTTTGTACAGCACGGCATCTGCACCATCCGGGCAGGTAACGCTGCCAAATCTGGAGCTCATAAAGGCCAGGACACCCGTGCCAGGGGCTATTTGCGGGACAAGACGCTCCGCCAGGCGGATAGGCGCAATGGCGTTGGTGAGGAACAGTTGTGCCAAGTCAGTTGTAGTCACCTGCTCGGCGTTTTGCGGCTTGGGTCCCATGATCCCGGCGTTGATGACCACTGAATCAAAGACCTGTCCTTGCAGCGTGTTTTTCAAGGCATCGAGAGAGGCGACGTCATCCATGTCGAGGGTTTCGATGCGGACGCCAGAGATGGCTTTGAGATCAGTCGCTTTTTGTGGGTCGCGAACGGTGGCAATGACCTTCCAGTTTTGTTCAGTCAGTCGTTTGACCAGCCCCAGGCCAATGCCGCGAGAGGCGCCGATGATCAGTGCAGTTTTTTGAGTGGACAAAATGTTCTCCTGAACAGCGTTATGAGGGATTTAGCGGGCAACTTCGGCCCAGCCGGTCCTGTAATTCGTTGCGCAATTCACCGAGTTCGGCGATGCGGGTTTCGACCAGTGCGAGTTTGTCCCGCAGTAGCTGAGTAATCGCCATATCGGGTGCCGGTGCTTTCCAGAGTTCGGCAACGCTATGGCCGATTTCGTTCAGGCTGAAGCCCAGACGCTGTGCGGTTTTGATGAACTGCACCAGTTGCACCATCTCTGCAGGATAGTGCCGATAGCCATTTGCGCTGCGTTGCGCGGCAATCAAACCGCGCTGCTCATAGAACCTCAGCGTATCGCGGCTGACGGCGGTGGCTTGAGCCAGTTCACCAATGCGCATATTTCCGTTCCCTGGGATTGACCGTGGAGCGTACTCCAGCCTTTAGCCTGTTGGAACATTCAATCAACAGGAGAGATTTCATGTGGCAACCGCAACACTATCAACATGTGGTCCGGGCTAGCGGCTGGTACGACCTTATTGTTACGGCAGCGTTTGTCACGCCCTGGAGTTTCGTCGCGATGCATGGGCTTTTATCCAGCTTGAGTCAGGCCTGGAGTCTACCTGGCACGCTGCCACCGTTCGAACCCATGCATATGTTGATGGCCAATTTGCTGGGGTCGATTGTGTGCGTCTGGTCAATGCTACGGATCCGCGATCCGCAACAGGTTTTCGGACGTTATGACGCGGTAGGTCGCTTGATGTTCGCGACCTGGCAGACATATGCCCTGCTACAGGGAGCAACGTGGTTGCTGGCGGGATTTCTGATCATGGAGTTGATGTGGGCGGTGATGCAGTTATTACCGGTCCGCTCGATTAACAAGCAACTGTAGGAGCGCCACCCCGGTCGCTCCTACAGCATCATTTTTTTCAGCGCTGCTTTAATGCCCGGCCTGCCAGGGTTGTCCCAGTGAGACCGGAGCATAGAGCCGGGTGCGCAGGGCATTGCGCGATAGCAGCACCAATACAACGATGGTCGCTACATACGGCAGCATCGCCAGCAGATTGGACGGGATCGCCAGGCCGATACCCTGAGCAACCAAGTGCAGGATGCTGGCGAGGCCAAACAGGTACGCGCCCAACAGCAGCCGCCATACTCGCCAACTGGCGAATACAACCAAAGCCAGGGCGATCCAGCCGCGGCCGGCGCTCATGTTCTCTGCCCACATCGGTGTGTACGCCAACGACAGATAGGCACCCGCCAGGCCAGCCATTGCGCCGCCGAACAATACTGCCAGTGTTCTCACCCGCAAAACGGGCAAGCCCATGGCGCTGGCCGCGTCCGGGTTTTCGCCGACTGCCTGGATAATCAGGCCCACGCGGCTTTTCAGCAGTGCCCAGGCCACCAGCGCAAACAGTGCAAAGGACAGGTAAACCAGAATGTCCTGAGCGAACAGCATGCGACCAATCAGCGGGATATCGCTCAGGTAGGGGATCAGAATCGGCTCGAAACCTTGCAGGGGTTTACCCACCCAGGCAGCGCCGACAAAGCTCGACAAGCCGACGCCAAAGATAGTCAGCGCCAACCCTGTTGCTACCTGATTGGCATTGAAAACCAGTGCGACCACTGCGAACAAACCCGATAGCAGCATGCCCGCCATCATCGCCAGTAACACCCCAAGCCAAAGATTGCCGGTGCTCAGGGCAATAATGAAGCCGATCACTGCCCCAAACAGCATCATGCCTTCCTGCCCCAGGTTGAGGACGCCGCTTTTTTCGCAGATCAGCTCACCCAGTGCAACCAATAGCAGTGGCGTTCCGCAGCGCACCATGGCGAAGAAAATATTGCTCAGCAGATCGATATCCATCACACGGCTCCCGTGGCAACGGGTGCCATCTGACGTTTTGCCCAGCGCGCTTTCAGGCGTGGGCGATAAAGGATCAACACATCACAAGCCAGCAGGAAGAACAGCATCATGCCCTGAAACAGTTGAGTGATGGCTTGAGGTAAATTCAGCGCCATCTGCGCGTTTTCGCCGCCCAGGTACAGCAGCGCCATCAGCAAGCTGGCGAACAAAATACCGATTGGATTGAGGCGGCCAAGGAACGCTACGGTAATCGCTGCGTAGCCATAACCCGGCGACACTTGCGGGACCAGTTGACCAATCGGGCCTGCAACTTCGCTGACTCCAGCCAGGCCGGCCAGCGCGCCGCTGATCATCAACGCCAGCCAGACCAGCCGTTTCTCGCGAAAGCCCACAAAGCCTGCGGCGCGCTTATCCAGCCCCAGCACCTTGATCTGAAAACCGACAAAGCTGCGTTGCAACAGAACCCAGACGGCAACCAATGCCAGCAAGGCGAAGTACACACCGGCATGTACGCGGCCATCTTCGCTGAGCAGGGGTAAGCGGCTGGCGTCACCGAACATTGCCGACTCCGGAAAATTCATCCCGGCCGGGTCCTTCAGCGGCCCATGTACGAAAAACAAAAGGAGGTTCAGCGCGATGTAATTGAGCATGATGCTGGTCAGGATTTCATTGGCGTTGAAATGGGTGCGCAGCCACGCGGTCAAGCCGGCCCATGCGGCACCACCGAGCGTGCCAACCAGCAGAACCAGCACCAGCGCCCAGCGGCTTTCCATGCCAATGATGTTGACCGCCAGTGCACTACCCGCCAGTGCGCCCATCAACAGCTGGCCTTCGGCACCGATGTTCCAGATCCGCGCTTGATAAGCCACCGCCAGACCCAGGGCGCAGAGCAGAATGGGCAGCGCCTTGACCATTAATTCGGATACGCCATACCAGTCACTGACTGGAGCAATCAGCAAAGTATGCAGAGTAAGTAAAGGGTCCAGGCCCAAGGCGATAAACAGTAATGAGCCGCAGATGAGGGTCAATACAGCGGCCAGCAGTGGTGAAAACCACAGCATGGCTCGCGATTGTTGCCCGCGCGGTTCCAGAGAAAGCAGCATCGGAAACTCCGTTAATTAAGCGCGGCGGCTTGGAATTGAGGTTGAGTGCCAGGCGGAGCATCGAATTCACCGGCCATCCAACCGCCGACTTGCGCGAGCGAAGTCTGCCCGGTCGCCACGAGAGGGGAGAGCCTGCCGCTGCTCAGTGCCGCAAGGCGGTCGCTTATCTGGAACAGTTCGTCGAGGTCTTCTGATATCACCAGAATCGCGGCGCCTGCATCGCGCAAGGCAATCAACGCGCGATGAATCGCTGCAGCGGCCCCCACATCGACTCCCCAGGTCGGGTGCGCGGCGACTAACAGCTTAGGGTTCTGGAGGATTTCGCGGCCTAGAATAAATTTTTGCAGGTTGCCGCCAGACAGGCTGCGAGCTGGCGCCTGAGCGTCGGGTGTCTTCACTGCGAAGCGTTTGATGATTTCATCAGCCAGGCTTCGGACTTTGCCGCGCTGGATCAGGCCATTACTTACCAGACCCTGCTGAAAGGCGGTCAGCAGCGCGTTATCACTGAGGCTCAAATCCGGAACGGCACCGTGGCCCAGTCGTTCTGCCGGAACAAAGGCCAGGCCGTTTCTACGGCGCGCATCCGGACGCAGATGACCAATGTTGGCATCTGCGAACCGAATACCAGGGGACAGCGCATGGCTCAGCGTTTGTTCGCCGCTGAGCAGTGCGAGCAGTTCGTCCTGGCCGTTACCTGCCACACCTGCGATGCCGACGATCTCGCCGCTGCACACTTCAAGGTCGATGTTGACCAGAGAACACCCGAAGGGATCCGGGTTATGCCAAGAGAGTTTTTCGACTTGTAGAAACGGCTTGTGGCCTGTGACTTTTGGATACTTTGCGGTCAAGCCTTCAGCGTCACCGACCATCAAGCGGGCGAGCTCCAGATCAGAACACTGGGCCGGGATGCAATGTCCGGATACCTTGCCACCCCGCAGCACTGTCGCGCTGTGGCACAAGGCCCTGACCTCACCCAGTTTGTGGCTGATGAAAAGAATGCTGCAGCCTTCCTCGGCCAGACGCCGCAGGGTGACGAATAGTTCGTCGGCCTCCTGCGGAGTAAGCACGGATGTCGGTTCATCGAGAATCAGCAGACGGATGTCCTGCATCAGGCAGCGAATGATCTCGACTTTCTGCCGCTCGCCGATCGACAGGCTATGGACAAGTCGTTGCGGCTCGACCGCCATGCCATAGCGCTGTGAAACTTCGCGAATTTTTGGTTCCAGTTGTCTGGGCGTGCCAGCCGCGCCGCCCATCGCCAGCGCGATGTTCTGCGCGACTGTCAGGGTTTCGAACAACGAGAAATGCTGGAACACCATACCGATGCCCAAGCTTCGGGCCTGGGCTGGATTGCGCATTTTCAGAGCCTGTCCCTGCCAGACGATCTCGCCTGAGTCAGGCTGCGTTACGCCGTAGATGATTTTCATCAGGGTGCTTTTGCCTGCGCCGTTTTCGCCGAGCAGGGCGTGGATTTCTCCGGGCGCAATATTCAGGTCAATTGCGTCGTTGGCCAGGCAGCCGGGATAGCGTTTGCTGATGGCGCGGAGTTGCAGGCGTGCGGGCGTCACAGGGTTTGGCATGACAGGCTCAAGGTAAGAGGATCGCTCGTGGATATAGCAATTTCCTGGCCAGGCAGTCAGGTTTTTTCAGGTGAACTTGAAAATGCTTGTAACTACTGTGTCGTAACAACTCTAGCTCAGCGTTTGTTGGGGATTGAAACCGGATTAGAAGCTCCTCAAAGCACCAGATCGGGGCATATTTCTGGTGACATGGCGCAATATCGCTCAGCCGGATTGAGCGAAAGACATACAATCATTGTCTGGGCAGGCTGCTTCGGCGTCGCCGAGACCCTTGCACCTGTTATCCACAGGTTGTTCCACAGGAAATGTGCGCAAGCTCAAAACATCGATATAAGCCGCTACTCGTTAGTTGCTACGGGCGATAACGGGTCGTAACGCGCTGTTTTAAAGAGGCTTTTGTCGTTATAAAGCCTATTTGTATAAAAAATGATCGGCGGGCTGAAAGCCACATGTTACAAGGCTTACAGCCGCATGTGCTCAGCTTATCCACAGTCGGATGCACAGTAATTGTGTGTAGGGCCGACGGTTGCGCTCCCACGCCATCGCGGAGATTCTGTGGGAGCTGAGCTTGCTCGCGATAAGGCTGGACGCGATCCCAAGTGAACCGCGTCCAGCCTTTTCGCGAGCAAGCTCAGCTCCTACAGGATTTGCTTCGCATGTCAGCTTGTCGACACACAGAGAGTCTTCCGAATGAGCCTGCATGTGGCGTGCGAGAACTCGGTATCAGTCAGTTAAAACAATCCGCCCCCGGCTCAAATCCGCCAACTGCCGCTGTAGGGTTTCAACCTGTTCAGGTCCAACCGCGATCGCAAGCTCCACTCCATTGGCGGTGAAGTCTTCGTGCTGTACCAATCCGTTCAGCTCGGCAAGCCGCAGCTTTACCAGGGCCAATTCGCTGAAGCTGCAGGACAAATTGAGTTGTACGCGAGTGATCAGAGGCAGGCGTTCCGCCTGTTGCAGGCATTTGTTTGCTCCGCCACCGTAGGCTCGGGCGAGGCCGCCGGTACCCAGTTGAATGCCGCCGTACCATCGAATCACCAGGACCACGACCTGATCGAATTCCTGAGCCTCGATGGCTGCCAGAATCGGTCGGCCCGCCGTGCCACCAGGTTCACCGTCGTCATTGCTACGGTATTGATCGGCCAGTTTCCACGCCCAGCAGTTATGGGTCGCGTTGAGGTCGCTGTTCTGCTCGATAAACGCTTGTGCGTCAGCGGCACTAGTGATCGGCGCGGCAAGGGTAATAAAGCGGCTCTTGCGAATCTCTTCGCGAAATTCACAAGGGCCAACCAGAGTAAAGGGCATGCGTGGGTTCCAGCTGTAAACAGATTGCGCCAGTTAAGCGCCTGGAGGCGTCAGGCCGCAACCCTTGAGGATGATGCGAATGAGATTATCGCCCGCAACCTCCATATCTTGCTTGGTCAAGCGGGTACGTCCGGTCACCTGGCAGATTTGCGTGGCAAAGTCGGCGTAATGTTGAGTGCTGCCCCACAGCAGGAAAATCAGGTGGACCGGGTCCACAGGGTCCATTTTGCCTGCATCGATCCAGGCCTGGAAAACCGAGGCTCGGCCTTGGAACCAGGCCTGGTAATCCTGGCTGAAGTATTGGTTGAGGCATTCGCCACCGCTGATGATCTCCATCGCGAAAATCCGCGAAGCCTGGGGCTGTCGGCGAGAGAACTCCATCTTGGCTCGTATGTATTGGCTTAGCGCCAGCGCCGGGTCGTCCTCGACGGTAAGGTTGTTGAAGGTGCTGTCCCACAGTTCGAGGATGTTGCTGAGTACTGCAACGTACAGCCCGAGCTTGTTAGTGAAGTAGTAATGAAGATTGGCCTTGGGCAGCCCGGCGTTCAGCGCAATGGTATTCATGCTGGTGCCTTTGAAGCCGTGGCGGGCGAATTCATCTTCTGCAGCTTTGATAATGGCCTCTTCATTCTTCTGACGAATGCGGCTGGCCGGCTTTATGCTGTGAGTACTGTGCGCTGGGACTTCAAGGATCATGGGGCAGTTCCGGACAGATCATGGGGTGCAATGCTGAACAGATAACGCAACCCTGCTGATCCGACAAGTATCGGCAAGGCAAAGCAATAAGCGCTCGGCATCGTCAGGATTCAGTGCGTCGATGGTTCGCCTTCGGTTGCAGATTTTGTACCGGCGACACTGGTTTTGTCCTCCGGCAGAAGAAAGCACATGACAATGGCGGTGATGCCACCGCTGGTAATCGCCGAGTCAAACAGGTTTTGTACCAATTTAGGCAGATGATGCAGCAGTGCCGGTTGCGCGGCGATACCCAGGCCGACACCAAATGAGGTCGCGATAATCAGCATGCTGCGTCGGTCCAGCGGAGCCTGGGCCAGAATACGTACGCCCGCAGCCGCAACGCTTCCGAACATCACCAGCGTCGCGCCGCCGAGAACCGGTTTGGGGATCTGCTGCAGTAATGCGCCAATGGTCGGGAACAGCCCGAGCATGAACAGCACTGCGCCTATGTACAGGCCGACATAACGGCTGGCCACACCGGTGAGCTGAATGACCCCGTTGTTCTGCGCGAAAGTCGTATTGGGAAATGCGCTGAAAGTCGCGGCGATCATGCAGCTAACTCCATCGCCCAGCACGCCACCTTTTAGCCTGGCGATGTAGCTCGGGCCGCTGATAGGCTTTTTTGCGAGCATGCAGTTGGCTGTCAGGTCGCCCACTGTTTCGATGGTACTGATCAGATAGATAAGCGCGACCGGCAGGAATGCGGTCCAGTCAAAGGCAAAGCCAAACCGGAATGGGACGGGGACGCTGATCAGGGGTAAGTCACTGACGGCGTGAGGGACCAGCTTGCCGCTGAACCACGCCGCCAGGCTACCAACAGCGAGGCCGATGATAATTGCCGACAAACGTATCCACGGGATATTCGAGCGGTTAAGCAAAATGATCACGGCCAGCACGAAGCCGCCAAGTGCCAGATTCAGTGGCTCGCCGAAATCAGGCGCATTGAAGCCTCCGCCAAGGTCGGTCACGCCGACCTTGATCAGGCTGACGCCGATCAGGGTAATCACGATGCCGGTCACCAGGGGCGTGATGACTCTGCGCAGTTGGCCAATAAAGCGGCTCAAGACAATCTGCACCAGCGCGCCGAAGAAACAGACGCCGAAGATCATTGCCAGAATGTCTTCAGGGCTACCACCGCGTTGCTTGACCAGAAAACCCGCGGACAATACGGCACCGAGGAAGGCAAAGCTGGTGCCTTGCAGGCAGATCATCCCTGCACCAATGCCGAATGGCCGACGTGCCTGGATGAAAGTACCTACGCCTGAAACCATCAACGCCATGCTAATCAGGTAAGGGATGTACGCCCCCAGGCCGAGCGCCGAGCCGATCACCAATGGCGGTGTGATGATGCCGACGAAGCTGGCAAGCACATGCTGCAGCGCGGCCAGTGTCGCCGGTAATGGTTTGGGGCGATCATCCAGACCATAAATGAGATCGCTGCTGGGTGAGGCGTCGGGCTGCATGTCGTGCTCTCAATGGACGTCTGATACATCCACTGTGCAAAAAGCTGTCCAAGTGCTCAGGAATTTTGAGGGCTAGTGTTTAGCGAATACCTTTAGTCGCACCTCGGTGTCCACGGCACGGCGCAGTCGCGCAGCAAACCCAGACCTGTAGGAGTGAGCTTGCTCGCGATTCGATCTCATGGTCGAAGAATTCATGTGATGAATCGACGCTATCGCGAGCAAGCTCACTCTTAGAGGTCGTGGGTTTGCCGCTGGGCAAATGTCTCAGCGTGTAGCAGCCAGCGTCTGCAGAAAGCT
The DNA here is from genome assembly GCF_055283875.1 of Pseudomonas sp. HP_14. Taxonomy (NCBI): domain Bacteria; kingdom Pseudomonadati; phylum Pseudomonadota; class Gammaproteobacteria; order Pseudomonadales; family Pseudomonadaceae; genus Pseudomonas; species Pseudomonas sp. HP_14. The sequence continues at coordinate 203,099 of NZ_JBTOQI010000004.1, forward strand.
CTCCAGCACCAAATGGGGGCGGCGTCCCTTGCGGGTTACTGAAACAAGGCTCAGGTCATAAAAACGGGAGGAGGGCTTCAATGCCCGCAGTCGGCCCTGTTGTACCCAAAAGCTTGCGTAGTGGTCGGGCAGGTAGCCGATGTAGCGACCCGTCAGAATCAGAAAAGCCATGCCTTCCCGGTCGGATGCGCTAGCAGTGCAATTGAGTGCCTGATAATGGGCCTGAATGTCCGCAGGGAGTCTGAATGTCGGCGCAATGGCGTCCTGTTCAGCGAGTCGTTCATCATCCAGCGCAGCGTCTTCCATATAGAAGAGCGGATGACCCACTGCGCAGTAAAGCAACGACCGCTCGCTGTACAGCGGCTGATACTCAAGCCCTGACAAGGCGCTGGCCTGAGGCACAACGCCGACGTGCAAGCGTCCATCGAGCACGCCTTGTTCGACTTCATTGGGAGCAATCATGCGGATGTTGATGTGCACGTCAGGTCCGCGCTCTTTCAACTGGGCGAGTGCATGGGTGATGCGCATATGAGGCAGGGTAACGAGGTTGTCGGTCAGACCGATGTTCAACTCCCCACGCAAATGCTGGTGCAGTCCGTTCACTTCGGTGCGGAAGCTTTCCAGCGCACCCAGCAGCTGTAACGAAGACTGATAGACCTCTCGGCCTTCTTCGGTCAACGAAAAACCGGCGCGACCTCGCTGGCAAAGGCGCAAGCCCAGCCGCTGCTCAAGATCGCTCATTTGCTGACTGATAGCTGAGCGGCCTATGCCTAGCGCGCTTTCAGCGGCGGAGAACCCGCCTGATTCGACTACGCTTCGAAAGATGCGCAGCAATCGAATATCAAAGTCGCTGACTTGTGCCAGTGGATCGGGGCGACGACTGCTCATAGTTTAGTAATCGGCTAACTAAAGATCGTAAAAGTTGAGTTTTCACGACTTTATCCCCGTGGCACCGTAGCTGCATCAAGTATTTGCATTCCGTCTACCGCCCAGCGCCCCAGCGAGGTCCATTTCGATGAACAGTTTCGAGTCGTCCGAGATGTCTATTGCCAGCCAATTGAAGCTTGATGCTCATTGGATGCCCTACACAGCCAATCGCAATTTCCAGCGAGATCCACGTCTGATCGTTGCGGCACAGGGCAGTTACCTGACAGATGACAAGGGTCGCAAGATCTACGATGCATTGTCCGGTCTGTGGACCTGTGGGGCGGGTCATACGCGCAAGGAAATTCAGGAAGCGGTTTCCAAACAACTGGGCATTCTGGATTACTCCCCGGCGTTCCAGTTTGGTCATCCGCTGTCTTTCCAGCTTGCGGAGAAAATCACCGAGCTGACACCCGGTAACCTCAATCATGTTTTCTACACCAACTCAGGTTCCGAGTGCGCTGATACCGCAGTGAAGATGGTGCGGGCTTACTGGCGGCTGAAAGGGCAGGCGACCAAAACCAAAATGATCGGCCGAGCCCGCGGTTACCACGGCGTGAACGTTGCGGGTACCAGCCTGGGCGGGGTTAACGGCAACCGTAAAATGTTTGGCCAGTTGATGGACGTGGATCATCTGCCCCATACCTTGCTGGCCAGCAACGCCTATTCCAAAGGCATGCCGGAGGCTGGCGGTATCGCGTTGGCTGATGAGATGCTCAAGCTGATTGAGTTGCATGATGCGTCGAACATTGCAGCGGTTATCGTCGAGCCGATGGCTGGCTCAGCGGGTGTGATTGTTCCGCCTCAGGGTTATCTCAAACGCCTCCGGGAAATCTGCGATCAGCACAACATTCTGCTGATCTTCGACGAGGTCATCACCGGCTTTGGTCGTACCGGATCCATGTTCGGTGCCGAAAGCTTCGGCGTGACGCCTGATCTGATGTGCATCGCCAAGCAAGTCACCAATGGCGCGATTCCGATGGGGGCAGTGATTGCCAGCGGCGAAATCTATCAGACGTTCATGAATCAACCGACGCCTGAATACGCCGTTGAATTCCCGCATGGTTATACCTATTCGGCACACCCTGTTGCGTGTGCGGCCGGTATCGCGGCGCTCGATCTGCTGCAACGGGAAAACCTTGTACAGCAGGCGGCCGAAGTGGCGCCGCATTTCGAAAGCGCGCTGCACGGCATCAAAGGTACGAAGAACGTCGTCGACATTCGTAACTATGGTCTGGCTGGTGCTATCCAGATTGCTCCACGCGATGGCGATGCAATCGTGCGACCTTTCGAGGCAGGCATGAAGCTCTGGAAAGCTGGTTTCTATGTTCGTTTTGGCGGTGACACTTTGCAGTTCGGACCAACCTTCAACAGCAAGCCGCAAGACCTGGACCGTTTGTTCGACGCGGTGGGCGAAGCGCTGAATCAGGTCGACTGACCAATCTCTTCTATATAGATGACGGGCGCGGAGTTGTTCGCGCCTGCTTTGGAGTCATTTCATGAGCACCATCCAACACTTGATCGATGGCCAACTGGTCAGCGACAACGGTCGCACTGCTGACGTGTTCAACCCGTCGACTGGTCAGGCCATCCATAAGGTTTCACTGGCCAGCCGCGAAACCGTGCAGCAAGCCATCGATTCGGCCAAGGCAGCGTTCCCCGCCTGGCGCAATACGCCACCAGCAAAACGTGCACAGGTTATGTTTCGCTTCAAGCAACTGCTGGAGCAGAACGAAGGCCGCATTGCGCAACTGATCAGTGAAGAGCACGGCAAGACGCTCGAAGACGCTGCGGGTGAGCTCAAGCGTGGTATCGAAAACGTCGAGTACGCTTGTGCGGCTCCTGAAATTCTAAAGGGTGAGTACAGTCGCAACGTCGGCCCGAATATTGATGCATGGTCCGATTTCCAGCCGCTAGGTGTCGTTGCCGGTATTACGCCGTTCAATTTTCCGGCCATGGTCCCGCTGTGGATGTACCCCCTGGCGATCGCTTGCGGCAACTGCTTCATTCTCAAGCCGTCAGAGCGCGATCCAAGCTCTACGTTGCTGATCGCACAGCTGCTGCATGAGGCTGGTTTGCCCAAGGGAGTGCTCAATGTCGTTCATGGCGACAAGGCTGCGGTGGATGCACTGATCGAAGCGCCGGAAGTCAAAGCGCTCAGTTTTGTGGGCTCAACTCCAATCGCCGAGTACATCTATAAAGAAGGCGCTGCACGTGGCAAACGAGTGCAAGCGTTGGGCGGCGCGAAAAACCATGCGGTGCTGATGCCGGATGCAGATCTGGACAACGCCGTCAGTGCCTTGATGGGCGCTGCTTACGGTTCGTGCGGTGAGCGCTGCATGGCGATTTCAGTTGCCGTGTGTGTGGGGGATCAGATTGCCGATGCTCTGGTGGCCAAATTGGTGCCTCAGATCGCTTCGCTGAAAATCGGCGCCGGTACAACGTGTGGTCTGGATATGGGGCCTCTGGTCACCGGCCAGCATCGCGACAAAGTAAGTGGCTATATAGAAGACGGTGTGCAAGCAGGCGCCAAGCTGGTCGTTGATGGTCGTGGCTTGAGTGTTGCTGGTAATGAAGACGGCTTCTTTATGGGCGGTTGCCTGTTCGATCAGGTGACGCCAGAGATGCGTATCTATAAAGAAGAGATCTTCGGCCCGGTGCTGTGCATCGTGCGGGTTGCCAGTCTCGAGCAGGCCATGCAACTGATCAATGATCATGAATACGGTAATGGCACCTGCATCTTTACCCGTGACGGTGAAGCTGCGCGTTTGTTCTGCGACGAGATTGAAGTGGGTATGGTTGGGGTTAACGTGCCTTTGCCTGTGCCGGTTGCTTATCACAGCTTCGGCGGCTGGAAGCGTTCACTGTTCGGCGATCTGCATGCGTATGGTCCTGATGGCGTGCGGTTCTATACGCGTCGCAAGGCAATTACCCAGCGTTGGCCGCAGCGTGCAAGCCATGAAGCTTCGCAGTTCGCCTTTCCCAGCCTGTAAGTAGTCGTCTCTAAAAGAGGGGGAGGCGCCAGGCTCCCCCTGTGTTTCAGGGTGTTTCAGAAAGATATGACACTTTAGTGAAATTAAGGGTTGACGGCCTCTCGAATCTCTCTATAATTCGCACCTCTTCTGGCGCAGACGGAACGAAAAACTCCTTGGTAATCAATGAGTTGGACAGTTTAGTTGGCTCGGAAGGGGTTTCGATGAAGTTGATCGAAAGCGGTGAAAAAGGTAGTTGACAGCAGGTTGTAACGCTGTAGAATTCGCCTCCCGCTAACGAGCAACGTGATGTTGATC